>CACZRY010000019.1 GCA_902783745.1 uncultured Erysipelotrichaceae bacterium | reverse complement strand
ATCTGATACTCTTACTACAGTATCATCAAATAATACTTTTCTTCCTGTATCATTTAATACCTTAACGCAAACTATATCACCATTACTAACACCAAAAGCTTTCGCATCATTTGGTGTCATATGGATATGACGCTTTGCGATAATTACACCAGAAGATAATTTTATTTCATTTCCATTATCTGGATTAATAATTGTAACCCCAGGAGTATCTAATAGATCACCAGATTCTCTTACAGGGGCAGAAATACCAATTGATCTTGCATCAGTGATTGATAATTCTACTTGGTCTTTATCCCTTGTTGGTCCTAAAATAGAACATTTAAGGCTTCCTTTAGGTCCTTTTACAATAACTCTTTGACATGAAGCGTATTGTCCTGGCTGTGAAAGCCAAGCTCTTGGTACTAATTCAAATCCCTTACCAAATAATTTTTCTAAGGTATCTTTAGTAACATGTACATGTCTTGCACTTGTTTCTATCATGAAATCTGCCATATCTAACCTCTTACTTATTAGTTTTGAATTTTAATACAACTTCATCTAATATTTCTTTTGGTACATATTTTTTAATATCAACACCAAAAGTAACAAGCTCTTTTATTGCAGAAGAAGATACGAATTGATTTTTAGATGTTGGCATCATTAATATAGTTTCAACATCAGGATAAATATCACGGTTATATTGGAATAGTGAGAATTCTGATTCATAATCACTATAATTTCTCATACCTCTTACAATAACATTGATATTATTTTCTTTACAATAATTAACAACAAGTCCACTATAATCCTTAACAATGACATTAGGTAATTGCTTACAAACCTTTTTTGCCATTAAAACTCTTTCTTCAATACTAAATGCTGGATGCTTAAACATGTTATAAGAAACTAATACATGTACCTCATCAAACATTTTAGAAATTCTTCTTATTATATCTAAATGACCATTAGACATTGGATCAAAAGAACCAGGGTATACACATTTTGCCATAGTATGCCTCCTAAAACGTATTTTATTATATAACAATTATTATTTTTTGTCATTAAAAATATTAAAACATGGTATAATAAATACGTATTTTTAATTTAAATTAAAAGAGGTTTATATTATGGTAAGAGATTTAGTAGATAGCGATATAATTGAAGTAACAGATATATATAATTATTATGTAAAAAATTCAACTGTAACATTTGATGAAGATATATTATCATATGATCAATTTAAAAATAGATGTGATGTCGTAAGAGCAATTTATCCATTCTTAGTTTATGAAGAAGATGGACAAATATTAGGATATGCATATCTTAATAAATTTTCCTTACGTACAGCCTATCGCTTTACTGCAGATTTATCAATTTATATAAGACATGATTATTTAGGCAAAGGAATTGGTGAGATACTATATAAAAGATTAGAAGCTAAAGCTATTAATATGGGAATAAGAAATATAGTATCTATAATTACATCATCAAATCAAGAATCTATTAAATTTCATACTAAAATGGGATTTTTAGTAGATGGAATTATGAAAAACTTTGGATATAAGAATAATTTATGGTTAGGCGTATATTATATGTCTAAAAACATTAATCCATTTGATGAAAATCCAAAGATTTATAAATATGAAGGATAATTTAATAATTTTATTATTAAAATATAAAAATATAGTATAATTAAATTGGGTGATAAAATGAAAACAATAGTTATTGCAACAAACAACAAAAACAAAGTTTATGAATTTAAATCATTACTTGGAAATAGTGATATTGAATTTAAGACTTTAAAAGAAATTGGATATGATAAAGATATAGTAGAAGATGGAAAAACATTTATTGAAAATGCATATATTAAAGCATCTACTGTAGCACGTGACTTAGGTTTAATTGCAATAGCTGATGATTCAGGATTGTCTTGTGATGGACTAAATGGGGAGCCTGGTATTTATTCTGCAAGATATGCAGGTACACATAACGATAAAGATAATAATGAATTATTAATAAAAAATCTTAAAAACATAGAAAATAGAAATGCACATTATACTTGCGCAATCTCTTTATGCTATCCTGATGGAAAACATATAGAGGTTGAAGAATATTGCTATGGAATAATACATGATATTCCTAAGGGTAGTAATGGATTTGGATATGACCCATACTTTTATATTCCCGAGTTTGGGGCAACTTTTGCAGAAGTACCTTTAGAAAAGAAAAATACTATATCACATAGAAGTAAGGCAATTAAAGCCTTAAAGGAAAAGATAAATGAAGATTTTACTATTAAGTGATAACCATAACTCTCACATCGACTTAGATCTTTTAAGCTATGATTTAGTCATACATTGTGGGGATTATGGACTTGAGAGGGAATATCTAGAAAAAAATAATGTTAAATATGTAAGGGGAAACAGTGATTATATAGGACCTAAGGAGATAACATTAGAATTCAATGGAAAAAAGATATATGTAATACATGGAGATATCTATAATGTTAAATACAATCTTCAAAGATTAATATATCGTTCAATGGAACAAAATGTGGATTATACAATATTTGGACATACACATATTCCAAATATGGTAGTACATGATAATATTACATTAATAAATCCAGGCGCTTTTAAAGATGGATATTATGCTGTAATAGAAGATGATTATGTAACATTTTATTTAAATAATACTATTTATAAGAAATTTAAAACAAGTTGGTGATAATTTGTCTAAGCTTGACTTAAACGAGATTATGAATCTCGATTCTTCTAAATCATCAATTAAAAAAATAGATTTATTTTTAGAAGATAAAATTAAAAATTCATATGAATATATAAAAGCTTTAAGTATAAAGGCAATTATTACCTATAACCTAGGTGAGGTAGGAGAAGCATTAAAGCTTCTTTTTAACTATGTTTCTGAATTTAAGACACTAGAGGATTCTAGTGTCATTACTATTTGTGATGCGATTATTTTAATATGTCTTAAAATAAAAAGATATGATCAGGTTGAAAAATATATAGAAATTAAAAAAGAATATCTACCTATATCAAGATCTGATTTATACTTAAAAGATAAAATAAGCTTATATCTTGCACAAGATCAAAAGGATCTTGCAATGGATGTATTAAAAAGATATTTACAAGATAATTTAGTAAAAGAAGAAGCTATTTGGGCAAAAAGAGAATTATCTAATATTTACTTTTTAAAACATGATTTTGATTCATTTCTAATTCTTGCAAATGAGCTTAAGGATTATTATACTGAAACATTAAATAAAAATAAATATGAAGAAATAGTTATAAGGATATTTAAATCATATATTGAAATTAATGACTATATAAGAGTTATTAATGAATATAATAATTATGATATTAAATCATTTAATGATGATAATAAGCTTTATATGGCATCATTTATCATTGAATCATTTATGAATTCAAATGATTATAAAAAGGCTTCAATTATTGAAAGTAATTATATAGATTATATAAATGATTCATATATAGATGCATCTATTTCATTTATTTTAGCTGCAACTAAAATATATGAATTCACAAATTCAATAAGTATAATAAATGATTATAATGAAAAGCTTAAGCATTTTTATCAATTAAAAGAACCAATTAAAAAAGAAGAGGCTAAAAGAAAAAAAGAAGAAGAGAAACTATCTGATATAAAGGTTCCTATAATTAGAAAAAAGAATACTTTAACTAATGAAAATAATATTATTGAATCAAGAAGTGTTATTATTAATAAACCACAAAATGAATTAGTTAATGTAGTTAAAAATTATAAGAATATTGATGTATCTCCTATATATAAGAAGATATCTTTATGTATGGAAGAAATTAATAAAATTGATTCATCACTAAAATTTAGAGAAGTGTTAAGATTATCTTTAATATATATTTCTAAAATATTTCCAATTGAAGAAGCATATTTATTAGTTTTAAATCATAAATATTATGGCTTCCATTATAAAAAAGAAAGATTATATGATAAAAAATTAGAATATGATGATCTAACCAATACATGTAATCTATATTCTTTAGAAAAGAATAAAGAATGCTTTAGAGATAGTACTGATATGACTTATAATAGGGATATTATTACTAAAGAAGAATATATGGATGATACTTTTGTATATTCATTCCCACTAAATAATAGTCTTGAAACATATGCATCATTATCATTTATTAGTAAAAATGATTTTATGAATGAAGATATGGCATATGAAGGAATAAAAATATTAATTAATTTAATTAATAAAAGCTTACTTTATTCTATAGATAAGGATGATTTTGAATTATCAAATAAGAAATTATTATTCTTATATCAAAATAATAAAGATGGTATTAAAGAAATGCATGATAATCAAATTCATTTATCTAAAAGAGCATGTGAAATATTAGGACTATTACCTGATATTACATTAGATGATTTTTATATGAATATGTCATCTATTGATGTTATGGAATATAAACAGGCTTTAGCAAAAATATATAATTTAGGCTTAAATGATGTTAAGGTTGAATATAAATATAGAACAAAAGATAAAGAAATTGATGTAAAAGAAGAAATGCATCATTTAGAAATAGATGGTGTTGTTTATATTATGAGTATGGTATCTGATGTTTCTCGTGTTCAAAATATGATTGGGGAAGCTATGAATTTAGCATATACTAATCCTTTAACACATCTTAATACTGAAATTAGATTATTAAAGGATTTAGATCAAGCATATAGAGATAATCAAGGATTTTATTTATATGCAATGTCTATATATGATATTAAATTCTTTGAGGATTTATATGGATTTAATTTTAAGCAACAAATTATTTATAATGCTGCACAGTATTTATCTGATATTTTAGAAGTAGAATTTAATTCTAGTCTTTATTATTGTTTTAATGAAGAATATGTAATAATGATAAAAGAATTAAATGATAAGCGATTAGCTTTATCTAAGATTAAAGGATTTATAGAAAAGCTAAGAAATAAATTTAATCAAAAATCTATACGTGCTAAGGTTTATTTTGATGTAGGTATTTATAAGCATCAAGCAGGTGCTAAATTAAATAATACTTATGATTTTATTACAAGAGTAAATGAAGCGTTATCTGATTCTAGGACTATTAAGTCAAGAGAAGATCACATTTCTTTTTATAATGGAGATAAAAATAAGGAATTGTTTAGAGAAAAGCAATTAGTTGTTGATATTAGTGAAGCTATGGATATGGGTAGAATCGCAACATATTATCAACAAATTGTAGATATAGTAGAATCTTCAGTTTATGGATATTATGTTACATTTAATCTTGAATCTAGAGAAACAACATATGAAAATATGATGATTGTTGCGAAAAGAAAAGGTATTATACAAGAACTTGAGAAGCATATAGTATACCAATTATTCCATGAGCTTAAGGTTTTATGGGATCAAAATAAATGTAAAATTAATGTTTTTATAAATATTAGTGATGATACTATTGATAATAAATTTTATGAATTTATTAAAACCCAACAGCATTTCTTTAGGATAGATCCTAAAAATATATCTTTAATTGTATCTTCAGGTAATAACGTAGTATTTAGAGCGTTAAGAGAAGAAGGCTATAAGATTTGTACTAAGGATATAATGGATATTTATAGAAATAATTGTGATTATTTCTTATATGATTATCATTTAGTTACTGATGAATCTATAAATGAGGTTAAAAATTTATGTAAGGTTCATCATGTAAGAATGATTTTAAATGGAGTTAAGAAGGCTGATATGCCTATGATTAGAGAAAATAAATATGATCTATTCATAGGAGATGAGGTTTATAAGAAGAAGGTTAGAATCTCTGATATTATTTTAAAACTTAAAAGGTAATTCCTAAAATAAATTTTCTTTAAAATAAACGTAGTTTATTGTATAATTCTTTTAAGAGGTTTTTATATGAGAAATTTTAAGAAAGTAAAAAGAGTAATAATTAAAATAGGTTCATCAAGCATTACTGATATTAAACTTGGTGTTAAAACTGATGTTTTAGATAATATTATGAAGATGGCCTATGAATTAAGTAAGAATAAAATTTCATTAACTATTGTTACATCAGGCGCTATTGCGGCAGGTATGCATGAACTTGGATTTGAAGAAAAACCGAAGGTTTTATCTTTAAAGCAGGCTTGCGCATCTGTTGGTCAAGCAAAGCTTATGGAAGCATATTCTAATTCCGCAAAGAAATATGGTTTAATTTGTGGACAAATACTTGTTTCTCATGATGATTTTGGTATTAGAAAAAGAACTAATTTATTATCAAATACCTTAGATTCTATGATTAATAATGGAATAATTCCTATTATTAATGAAAATGATACATTAGCTGTTGAAGAAATTAAGGTTGGAGATAATGATACATTATCAAGCTATGTTGCGCCAATGATATCTGCAGATTTATTAATATTATTCTCAGATATAGATGGACTATATGATAAAAACCCGAAGGTTTATGATGATGCTAAATTAATTTCTGTTGTAGAAAAAATAGATAAAAAAATTGTATCTTATGCTGGTGGTGTTACATCAAGTGTAGGTACTGGTGGTATGGCAACTAAAATTAATGCGGCATTAATTTCAACAAGTGCTGGTTGTAATATGCTAATATGTAATTCAAATAGAATTGGTGATTTATTAGATATTATAAGAGGTGAAGAAATTGGTACTTTATTCTTATCTAACAAGAATGCAATTTCATCTAAGGAGCATTGGATGATTTTTACATCTAATTCTTATGGTGATATTATTGTTGATTCTGGATTAGAAGAAGCTTTAAAGGTAAAAAAGGTTTCTATATTATCTAAGGGTATTAAAGAAATAAAAGGCCAATTTTTAGATAATAAAGTTATAAATATTAAGAATGAAAAAGGTCAAATAATTGCGAAAGGTGTAACTAATTATTCTAGTGAAGATATTTTAAAAATAATTGGTCATGACTCTAAAGATATTGATACTATCTTAGGCAAGAAGAATTTAAAGCCTGAAGTAATTCACGCAAATAAAATGGTTGTATTAAGGAATGATTTATATGGAAGAACTATTAAGTAAATGTAAAGAGGCATCTAAAAAGCTACAGTTATTAACTGAAGATGATGTTAATAAATGCCTTTTAAATATTAAAGATGCTTTAATTAAAAATAAAGATTTTATTTTAAAAGAAAACCAAAAGGATATTAATAACGCAAAAGGTGTTATTAAGGATTCAATGATTGATAGATTAACTTTAAATGATAAAAGAATTTTAGCTTTAGCATCATCAATTGATGATGTAATTAGCCTACCTTTTTATCCTGGTGAGGTTATTGAAGAAATAAAAAGACCAAATGGACTTTTAATAAAGAAGGTTAGAGTACCTTTTGGTGTTATTGCATCTATATTTGAATCAAGACCTAATGTTTCTGTAGATATTTCAGTATTAGGATTAAAAACATTAAATGCAGTAGTATTAAAAGGCGGAAAAGAAGCTATTAATACTAATATAGCTTTATGTAAGGTTATGCGTGACGCAATAAAGGATATAGTAGATCCTCATGTTATTACATTAATTGAATCAACAAATAGAGAAGATACTAATAAGCTTTTAACTATGAAGGATTATATTGATTTAATGATTCCAAGAGGAAGCAAGGGATTAATAAAATATGTAGTTGAAAATGCTAAGATACCATATATTGAAACAGGTGCAGGTAATTGTCATTTATATGTACATAAGATGGCAAATATTGATATGGCATTAAAGGTTATTGTTAATGCTAAAGTTCAGCGTCCATCTGTTTGTAATGCTATTGAAAATATTTTAGTTGATAAGGAAATAGCTGAATATTTCTTACCAAAACTAAAAGAAACATTAGATAAATATAATGTTGAGATTAGAGGATGTGATTATACATCATCTATTATTGATTGCGTAAAAGCTTCAGAAGATGATTTTTATGAAGAATATAATGATTATATTGTAGCTGTTAAGGTTGTTAATTCATTAGATGAAGCAATTAATCATATTAACATTCATTCAACAAAGCATAGTGAAGCAATAATAACAGAAGATGATTATGCTGCAGCAAGATTCTTAAATGAAATTGATTCTGCATGCTTGTATCATAACGCATCAACTAGATTTACTGATGGTGGAGAATTTGGATTTGGTGCTGAAATTGGTATTTCAACAACAAAGCTTCACGCAAGAGGTCCTATGGGGCTTAAAGAGATTACAACATATAAGTATAAGATTTATGGAAAAGGACAGGTAAGAGAATAATATGTATGAAATTGGTATTTTAGGCGTAGGTAAAATGGGTGGAAGCATTTTAGAAGGAATGCTTACAAATGACTTATATTCTAAAAAAGATATGCTTTTAATGGTACATTCAAAGGATAAGTATGAAGATTATAAGGATGATGGATTTAATGTAACATTTGATCCTGCTGATTTATTTTATAGCTGCAAGACTATAATTGTTGCAATTAAGCCACAAATGTTTAAAGAAGTATTAACAGGTGCACAAAAATATGATTTTGATAGACGTTCTATTATTTCTATTGCTGCAGGTGTTAAGATTGAAAAGCTTTTAGAATATTTTAAGAATGCAACAATTATTCGTGCAATGCCAAATACTCCAGCTTTAATTTCATCAGCTGTAACAACAGTATGCTTCAATAACGATAATGAATATGTTACATCTGCAATTAATATCTTTAATTCTATTGGTAAGACATATAAGGTTAAAGAAGAAGAAATGGATCAAACTCTTCCATTAAATGGTTCTATGCCAGCATATGCATATTTATTTATGAAGGCATTTATTGATGCAGCAGTTAAGCAAGGAATTGATGAAGAAACTGCAAAGGGATTATGTGCAAATTCAGTTATTTCTTCAGCAAAAATGGTATTATCTACATCAGAAACAATTGATACATTAATTAAGAATGTATGCTCAAAGGGTGGTACAACTTTAGCTGGTTTAGATAAGCTTTATGAGAATAACTTTGAAAAAGCAGTAGAAGAATGCTATAACGCATGTGTTAATCGTTCAATTGAATTAGGAAAGTAATATAAAAAGTCCAACTTAGTGAAAACTAAATTGGACTTCATTTTTTTATTCAGAATCTCCTGTATCAGTAATTGCGATTTCTTCGTTATTTTCGTTATTTTCTTTAATGTCTTTTTTAGACTTTTTTTCTTTCTTTTGTTTTTCAGCTTCTAATCTTTCTTGGTATTCTTGTTCGCTTTTTTCTTTATATTGATAATTTCTTACAAGATATAATATTCTTTTTGCAATATTAATATATGTATTTGCAGTAATTGCAAATTTAGTTGCAAGAAGTGTTAATGATTTATAATCATTTTCATCTATTTCATTTAATTCCTTAAATGCTTCAGTAACTGCCAAATCTATATTTTTATTGTTTAATTCATTAAATTCTTGGAAAACCTCAGAATTTGATTTTGAATTATCATATCTAGAATCAATGATTTGTTTAACCTCAGCTATTGATAAAACTTGCTTTAATGTAGCAATTTCTTCAATTAAGGCTAAGTGCTCACGATTATATTTTTTCTTGATTGGTGATGGTAGGACCTCACCTTTTACGTAATTATTTATCATTGATGGTGTAATTTGCTTATCATCAGATGATGTTTGGAAAATGAATAGCTCTTTATCTAGGAATTGAATTACTTGATCCATATATAAATCAAGGTCTGGAAGCTGTTCATATGACTGAAAACTGAAATTATTTAATGCATTTAACCAATTTTTTAAAGAATCGTTTACTGTGTTCATTTTTTCTACCAACTTTCTTAACTAAATTTTAGCATAAAATATATGCCATTACAATAAAAACGAGCACATTTATTTTAAAAATTTATGTAAACAAGTATTAAAAACTAGATTTAATTGAAAGCGTATTATTATTTATATAATAAATTTTGTTTATCTTGAAAAAAAATATTCCATTTGGTATAATTATTCTAGGATTATGGAATAAACGATTTATATTTTTATACAAAAAACCTTTTAAACCATATCTTGATAACTTAGGTTACTACCAAAATTAAGTTTTTGGTTTAACAATAGGTAGATGTTATTTCTTTCTGGATGTGTGATCCAAGTTGATGCAAACGCACGCCTAATTAACAATAAGCGAAGATTCCTAAATTACGGTGCTTTTAATGGAACCCCAACGTGATAGTGCCCATTTTGCTCGATTGAAAGAAATATAAATCCGAAGAAAAACTTATGACACCTATGAAATCTACCCATAGCTTTAAGTTAATAATAGATAAAGAAAAAGGAGAACACACAATGAAAAAATTAGTTTGTGAATTATGCGGTGAATCTGATTTCTTAAAGACTGATGGAATGTTTGAATGCCAATCATGTGGCGCAAAGTATAGTCTTGAAGAAGCACGTTCAATGTTCATTGACGTAGATGATTCCAATAGTACAAGATCAAAAGCACCAGCAAACGACATTGCCTATGAAGACTCTCCAGATAAGAAAACAGTTAAAAGAGTTGTTGTTGCACCTCGTCCTGGTCAAGGACAAACTGTTAAACGTGTTGTACCAACACCTACAAGAAGAGTTGTTGCTACACCACAACCTGGAAAGAAAGTAGTAGTGCAAAAGCCAACAGATGGTAAAACACCTGTTGTAAAGAAGGTAGTAGTTAAGCCACAGGTTAGAACTACTCATGAAGTAGAAGTGGAAGAGCCACAGGTAAAGACAGTAGATGTCAATAAGGGTATGGGTATAGGTAGTGCCCAAATGATTGAAAACCTATTTATCCTTTCACAGAATGCATTCGACTCAGAAAACTATGTTGATGCAGAAAATTATGCAAATAGAGTAATTGAACTTGATGCTTCAAACTCAGATGCATGGTTAATGAAGGGTAACTGTGCAGGTAAGAATACTGATGGAACAAGTATTAGATTACTTGAAAGTATTAACTGCTGGAACACATGTTTAGTAAATTCTGAAAAGAGTGACTACGAGGACTACCAATTTACAGTTAGAACAAACTGTATTGATATTGCAGTTGCATATGTTATTAAAAACTGCAAGAAGTTCATGACAACTCCTAATAATGAAAATTTCGATTTAATTAAGGAAAAAATTGATGAACTAGAACCAATTATTAGAAAGGCTAACCAAACTTTCGGTGTTGATGTCATCAGTTATGAAGATAAATTAGCATCTAATATTTCTGCAATTGTTACTGCAATTTCTAAGCAGTCAATTAAGGATTATGGTAAGAAGAAAGAACAACAAACTGAAGAAAAGTATAAGCAGTTCGTTGCTATACAAGATGCATGTATCTATGCTTGGGAATACTTATTAAAGTTAGCTAAGCGTCATGGTACAGTTACTGCTATCTTATCAAATATTAAGAAGATGAATGAAGCTATCATTAGAAACTGCGGTTACAAAGTATCTGGTAGTGGAAAGATTAAGGTTGCTGTAGAATGTTCAATGGCAGAAAAGAACAAGAGACTTGAAGCTATTAAGCGCGATCGTAAGATTGTTGAAGATATGTTCGTTGATATTCGTAAGCGTGACCGTGTTGAACAAAAGTTCAAGAACGAAAAATACTGGGCAGAGCATGCTGAAGAAAAAGCAGCATTACTTGAAGAGCATACTAAGCTTGACCATGAAGTATTCGAACTTGAAAATAGTAAGTTAAAGATGCCTGAATTAACTGAATTAAAGAAGTTAGAAGAAGAGGCATTACGTTTACAAATCCTTAAGGATAACCCAACTTATTCTAATAAGGAAAGAACAGCTTACATGAACCAATTAACTAAGGTTAAAAAGCAAGTTGTTACTAAGAAGCGTGAACTTGCATCTCGTCTTAACCCAATTGAACAACAAATTGAAAAGTATAAGAAGAGAATGTTCACTATCGAAACTGAATTAAATATGAACAGATAATTCTAAAAAGTCTTTGGATTATTCCAAAGGCTTTTTAATTTTTCTTTAATATGTTAATATTAAAATATGTTATAATTACTTTTGAGGTTGATCGTATGAAAGTAGCTATTATTGGTGCCGGTGCTTCAGGCTTAATGCTTGCGACATTACTAGAAAAAAATAAAATAGAATATGATATTTATAATAAAGGTAAGGTAGGAAGAAAAATACTTGCATCAGGAAATGGTAAATGTAACATTTCAAATGCCAATATTGATGCTAAATATTATCATAATAATCCACTTGCTAAATCATTAATAAATGATTACAAAAATGAATTATATAAATATTTAGAAGAACTTGAAATCTATACAAAAACTGATAGTGAAGGTAGAATGTATCCTATATCTGAATCATCATTATCAGTATTAAATATTTTATTAAAGCATATTAAAAGACCTATATTAGATGAAGAGGTTAAAACTATTAAAAAAATAAATTCAAAATATAAGATAAATAATAATGATAAACTATATGATCATATAGTTATTTCAACAGGTACAATAGCTAATATGAACAAACCATATTATTCATATGATTATATAAATGATTTAGGTATTAAATTTAATAAATTTATTCCATCTTTAATTGGATTTAAAACTAATCTAAGAATTAAAGAAATATCAGGCACTCGTCTTAAATGTATGGCATCATTATATCAAAATAATAAGCTTATACATAAAGAAGATGGCGAGGTTATGTTTAAGGATGATGGTATATCTGGTATTTGTATTATGAATTTAAGCTCTTATTTTAATGATTACAAATTTTTAAATTCATATATAAAGCTTTCGCTTGATGTATCAAAATATAGGTCACTAGAATCAGTACTTCAACCAAAGTTATATCAATATGTTATAAACAATAATATTGACATTAATAATTTTATAATACCTATTAAAGGATTATATGATATGCAATTTGCACAAGTATGTAAGGGTGGAATAGATATAAGTGAAATTAATAATAACTTATCACTAAAAAAGGACCCTAATATATTTGTTGCAGGTGAAATTATAGATGTAGATGCAACATGTGGTGGTTTTAATTTAAGTTTTGCTTTTATGTGTGCATTAAAGATTGCAGGTGAACTTAAATGAAATATGAAGTAACTAATTTTAAAGTATCTCCTTTAGATAAAAGAGGATTAGATGATATTATTAAAGAAAATTTAAACTTAAATAAATTTACTTATAAAATATTAGCTAAATCTATAGATGCAAGAAAAAAAGACGATATTTTAATAATTTATAAGCTTTTAATAGATACTAATGAAAAGCTTAAAGGAAAAAATATTAATATTTATAAAAATGAAGATATAAAGCTTGAATATAAAAGCTTTAAGGGCTTAAGCCCAGTGATTGTTGGATTTGGTCCTGCTGGTATGTTTGCAGCATTATATTTAGCAAGATGTAATGCTAAACCAATTATTGTTGAACGTGGTAAAAAGATAGAAGATAGAGTAAATGATTTAAATGAATTCTTAGAAAAAAGAGTATTAAATCCTGATTCAAATGTACAATTTGGTGAGGGAGGTGCTGGAGCTTTTTCTGATGGAAAGCTTACAACTAATCTAAGAAACCCTTTAATAAAATTTATTTTAAATGAATTTTATATTCATGGTGCAAAAGAAGATGTAATATATGATGCAAAGCCTCATGTTGGTACTGATTATTTAAGAATAGTTGTAAAAAACATAAGAGAAGAAATCATTAAGCTTGGTGGTAAGTTTATGTTTTCAACAACATATATAAAATCAGAATCAAAGGATGATATTACATATTGTCATGTTAAGAATAATATTACAAAAGAAGAAACAGTAATTAAAACTAATCATTTATTATTAGCATTAGGTCACTCTGCAAGAGATACATATGAAACTTTATATAATGATATGAAGCTTGATATGGAACAAAAAGCATTCTCTATGGGTGTAAGAATTGAACATAAAAGAGAAGATATTGATAAGGCACAGTATGGTAAATTTTATAAATATCTTCCTGCAGCATATTATAATTTAGCAGCACATTTTAATGATAGAGGAGTATATACATTCTGTATGTGTCCTGGCGGTTATGTTTTAGCATCAACATCTGATCTAAATACAATTGTTGTAAATGGCATGTCTAATGAGGCAAGAGAAAATGAAAATTCTAATTCAGCCTTATTAGTTGATGTAAAACCAAGTGATTATAATAAAACATCATCTCCATTAGATGGAATTTATTATCAATATGAATATGAAAAGAAAGCATATGAAATTGCAAGTGATTATAGAGCCCCTGCAAATTTAGTTAAGGAATTCTTAGAAGATAGGGTTGCATCATCATTAAGAAGTATTAAAACATCATACCCTCATGGTGTTAAATTATGTAATTTAAAAGAATTCTTACCAGATTTTGTAATAGAAAACTTAAAGCTAGGTATTAAAGAATTTGATAAAAAGATACACGGATTTAATAATCCTGATGCAATTTTAATTGGAATTGAATCTCGTTCCTCATCTCCTTTAAGAATATTACGAGATAAAGAAACTCATGAATCAAATATCAAAGGAATATATCCTATTGGTGAGGGAGCAGGGTATGCAGGTGGTATTACAAGTGCCGCACTTGATGGATTAAAAACAGCAATTTTAATAGTAGATAAATTAAATAATTTATAAAAAATAAATCTTAAAAACATTTATTACCTTTAATATTTTTTGATTTTATGTTAATATTAAAAACGTATTTTGCAAAAAGTGGTGATATTATGGAAAAAGATGAAGCAAAGAAGAAAAGAAAACCACTAGACAGAGAATTTTCATGCGGAGCAGTTTTATTTACAAAGCGCGATGGAAATACAGAGTATGTTTTAATCATGGAACCTAATGGTTCATATGGATTTCCTAAGGGACATAGAAGAAGCAAGGAAACAAATATAGATTGTGCCCTAAGAGAAATCAAAGAAGAGACAGGCATAGATGCTGAAATTCTGCCAGGTTTTAAAAGAACAATTAAGTATAAGGTGTTTAACAAATCTATTAAGGAAGTAACTTATTTTTTAGCTACATTTAATGAAAATGAACAATCATTAAATCCGCTTGATAATCATATTCTTCAAGCAAGAAGCTATCCAATTGAGGCAGCAAAGGAATTATTAAAATTCCAACAGCTAAGAGATATTTTAGTTGAAGCTGATTTTATTTTAAGTCATAAGAAGTAAGAGGTGATTTGGGTATGAGAATTATAAAGTCTGAATACGTTACATCCGCTGTTGGACCTGATTCAATGCCCCAAGAACTTCCTTTAGAAGTAATGTTTTTAGGAAGAAGTAATGTTGGAAAAAGCTCGTTTATTAATGCGTTAACCAATAGAAAAATGCTTGCAAGAACAGGTAAAACTCCAGGAAAAACTCAAACATTAAATTTTTATATTATTAATAATGAATTTTACCTAATTGATGCCCCAGGATATGGATATCAGCAAAAAGGTAAAGGAAGAACTCAAGAGTTTGGTAAAATGATTGAATCTGTTTTAAAAACAAGAGAAAATTTAAAAATGGTTTTCTTACTTGTTGATTATAGAAGAGCAACAGATGATGATAAATTAATGTATGATTTTTTAAAGCATTACAATGTACCTGTAACAATAATTGTTACAAAGGCTGATAAACTTAAAAATTCAGAAAGAAAGCCTTTTAAGGATGCAATAATTAAGAAACTAGAATTAGATCCATTAGATAAGATGGTTATAACATCTAGTGAGAAAAAAGAAGGGGTTAATGAGGTTTTAGATATTTTAGAATCATTAGCACCAAAATTAGAAGAAATTGAATCTTAAAAATTAGTCCCTTTTTGGGGCTTTTTTAATACCTAAAATATAAATTTTAACTTTTAGCAGTTTACTTGACTAATTTGACGATTTATCATATAATAATAAAATGCGATTTAGTGTTAAGTGTGGAGGTTTACATATGCAAAAGATAACACTTGAAGAATTAGTTTCCTTTTTAAAGGAACAGGGATTTGTTTTCCCAGGTTCAGAAATTTATGGAGGTTTAGCTAACGCTTGGGACTATGGTCCTTTAGGAGTTGAGCTTAAAAATAATATTAAACAAGCTTGGTGGAAAAAGTTTGTTAAGCAGAATAAGCTAAATGTTGGACTTGATGCTGCAATCTTAATGAATAAGGAAGTTTGGGTTGCATCAGGACATATTGGTTCATTCTCAGATCCACTAGTGGATTGTAAAAAATGTCATTCTCGTTTCAGAGCTGATAAGCTTATTGAAGATTTTACTCATGGTGAAATCACAGGAGATGGTATGTCTAATGAAGAATTAACACAATACTTAAAGGATAATAATGTTGTTTGTCCTGTTTGTGGTTCACTAGATTATACTGATATTAGAAAATTCAATTTAATGTTTAAGACATTCCAAGGTGTAGTTGAGGATGCAAAGAATGAAGTATATCTTCGTCCTGAAACTGCACAAGGTATTTTTGTTAACTTCAAGAATATTCAAAGAACAACAAGAAGAAAGCTTCCATTTGGTGTAGGTCAAATTGGTAAGTCATTCAGAAATGAAATTACTCCAGGTAACTTTATTTTCCGTACAAGAGAATTTGAACAAATGGAATTAGAATTCTTCTGCAAGCCAGGTACTGAAATGGATTGGTTCAAGTATTGGAGAAAATATTGCTGGGATTTCTTAGTTTCAATTGGTGTAGATGGATCTAAGTTAAGATATAGAGATCATGAAGCAAAGGAATTATCTTTCTATTCTAATGCTACAACAGATATTGAATTCGAATTCCCTTGGGGATTTGGTGAATTATGGGGAATTGCATCTCGTACATCATATGACTTAACACAACATCAGGAACATTCTGGTAAGGATTTAACTTACTTAGATCCTGATAATAATACAAGATACATCCCTTATGTAGTTGAACCATCAGTTGGTGTTGAAAGAATGTTATTAACAGTTTTATTCAGTGCTTACGATGTTGAAAAGACTACATCTGAAGATGGTAAGGTATCTGAAAGAACAGTATTACGTTTATCTCCAGAACTTGCACCATATAAGGCTGCAGTATTACCTTTAATCAAGAAGAACCATGCTGAAAAGGCAGAAGAAATCTTCGATGAATTAAATAAGCATTTCTCAACAGTTTATGATGAAACTGCAAATATCGGTAAGAGATATAGAAGACAAGATGCAATAGGTACTCCATATTGTATTTGTGTTGATGATAATACATTAGCAAATGGTACTGTTACAGTTCGTGACCGTGATACAATGGAACAACAAACTTTATCAGTAGAAGATGCTATTAAATTTATTGAATCAAAATTAGTTTTTTAATTAAAAATAAAGGATGGTGACAACCTTGGCTTCAACTCCAAATGAGGTAATTGAATCAACAGATATAGTTTCTTTGATATCTAAATATGTTCCTTTGGAAAAGCAAGGTAAAGACTATAAGGGTGTTTGTCCATTTCATAATGAAAAGACTCCATCATTTATGGTTTCACCTGAAAAGAAAATTTTTAAATGCTTTGGATGTGGTGCTTCAGGAAATGCTTTAGGATTTCTAATGAAGTATCACAATATTCCATATGCAGATGCAATAAAAGAGCTTTATCAATTTAATGGATTAGAATATAAATTTCAGCAAACAAAAACTGATTCTAAAAAGAAATATTATGACATAATGAATAAAGCCGTAGAGTTTTACCAAAGAAATCTAGAATTATCTGAAGAAGGTAGAATTGCTAAGGAATATTTATTAAAACGTGGTATTGATGATTCAATCATTAATGAATTTAAAATCGGTCTTGCTCCTAAAATAGGAAATACATTATACAGTGTGTTAAAAGAAATTGGATTTTTAGAACTTGATATTTCCGATGTTGGTTTGATTGATAAAAATGATAATGGATATTATGATATTTTTTCAAATAGAATAATGTTCCCTATATTTGATGAATATGATAATCCAATCGCATTCTCTGCAAGAATATATAGAGAAGAAGATAAAGCAAAAGGACAGCCTAAATATTTAAATTCAAGAGAATCTATAATATTTAAAAAAGGTGAAACTATATTTAACCTTAATAAGGCTAAAATAGAAATAAATAGAAAAAAGCGTGTCGTATTACATGAAGGCCAAATGGATGTAATAGCATCCTATAGAGCTGGAAATAAAGAAGCAATATGTACACTAGGTACTGCATTAACAGTAGACCAGGTTAAATTACTTTCAAAATACACTAATCATGCAATAATTTGCTATGATGGTGACTCTGCAGGTATACATGCATCACTTCGTGCAATAGATATGTTTAAGAATAATGGATTTGTTGTTCATTTATGTTTATT
Organism: uncultured Erysipelotrichaceae bacterium; assembly: GCA_902783745.1. GTDB lineage: Bacteria > Bacillota_I > Bacilli_A > Acholeplasmatales > Anaeroplasmataceae > Anaeroplasma. The sequence goes on along the minus strand of CACZRY010000019.1, from coordinate 3,516 downwards.
ACCTCGTGGTATGGACCCAGATGAATATATCAAAAAATTTGGTAATGAAGGTTACTTAGATTTTTTTGAGAATAATATTATTGATCCATTACAATATAAATTTGAAACAGCATTCATAGGAAGAGATTTAGAAGATTTAGAAGGATTAAATGAAGTTAAAAATATTATATTTTCAACTATTTTATCCGAACCAAGTGCAATAATTCGTGAGGATTATTTAAAAAGGTTATCTGAAAGATTAAAATCTAGCTATGATGCAGTTAATAGAGATTTCATTGCATTTGAACAAACTCATGCAACAAATCAAGGATATAGTATTGTTAATAATCCAATTAATAATACAAAGGAAGAAGTTATAGAGACCGCAAGACCTTTAAAAAAGGTTTTATGGAATAATATTTGTGAGCCAGATTTAATTTTCCTTGGATTACAAGGAAAGGATCTAGCTTTAAGAATTGATAATGAAATTGGTAATTTCATTGATGGCTTTTCTCCTGCAGGACAAAAGCTTTGGATGAGATTAGTCAATGATTATTATGCAAATTACGATGAATTTAATGAAGGCTATTTTGTTAAGCTTTTAAATCCAAATGATGAAGGTAAGCTTTATTTAGATATTGGCGCATATAAGAGAAAGAATTATACAGAGAATATGATGGAAGAATCTGAGATTGAAAAGTGCGTGACCAAACTAAAAATTATATCAATTCAAGGAAGAATAAAGCAAACACAAAAGCAAATTTCAACAACGCTTGATTCTAAAACAAAATTAAAGCTTGTTGCAAGTGTTGAAACCTTAAAAAGACAAGAAGCAAATCTAAAAGCTAAGCTTGTAAAGCATAATTAGGAGGATTATTGAATGGAAAAGCAGATTGATTTCAATGAAGTACTTAATCAGTTAATTGAAAAAGGTAAGAAAAATGATAATATCGTTTATGAAAAGGATATTAAAGAATTCTATTTAGATGTTACTGATGAATATGACAAAATTGAAGCAGAACTTGAAAAGAATGGTATTGATGTAATGCCATCAGAAGAAGAGGAAGAAGAAATCGAAGACGGACCATCAGCATTTGACGCTGTTGAAGAAGTAGATATTACCTCTTATGATGTATTACCATCTTCAATTAAAGTAGATGACCCAGTTAGAATGTATTTAAAGGATATTGGTAAGGTTGCTTTACTATCATTAGAAGATGAAACTAGATTTGCTAATTTAGTTGTTGAAGGACGTGCAGCTTTAGAGAAAAAGGAAATTATTGATTCTGACCCTGAAAAGCAAGCAAATATTTCAGCTGATGAATATGAGGCTTTAGAGGCTAAGGTTGCTGCTGCAGAATTTGCAAAAGAAAAACTTATTAATGCTAACTTACGTTTAGTTGTTTCTATTGCTAAGAAATATATGAATAGAGGACTTCCTTTCTTGGATTTAATTCAAGAAGGTAATATGGGTTTAATTAAGGCTGTTGATAAGTTTGACCCTGATAGAGGATTTAAGTTCTCAACTTATGCAACTTGGTGGATTAGACAGGCTATTACAAGAGCTGTTGCTGACCAAGCAAGAACAATTCGTATCCCAGTTCATATGGTTGAAACAATTAATAAGCTAGTTAGAGTACAAAGACAACTTGTACAAGAATTATCAAGAGAAGCAACTCCTGAAGAAGTTGCTGAACGTATGGGTATATCAGTTGAAAAGGTTCAACAAATTCAAAGAATTGCATTAGAACCTATTTCACTTGAAAATCCAGTTGGTGAAGAAGAAGATTCTTGCTTAGGAGATTTCATTTCTGACCCACATGCATTAGACCCATATGAATATACAGAAAAGATTAAGCTTCGTAAAGAAATTGATGAAGTACTTGCAACATTAACTGACCGTGAACAAAAGGTTATTCGTCTAAGATTTGGTATTCCTAAGGAAGGAGATCCAGATTATGAAGGTATCGAGGCAAGACCACATACTCTAGAAGAGGTTGGTAAGGAATTTAATGTTACACGTGAAAGAATTCGTCAGATTGAAGCAAAGGCTATTAGAAAATTAAAACATCCATCTAAGTCTAAGAAATTAAAAGATTTTATTAATAACGATTAATTTATGGATAGAATAGATTTAATTGCAAGCTTAGCTAAAGGCTCTAAATGTGTTGTTGATGTAGGATGTGATCACGCATATACTGCAATTAGAGCGGTTAAGTATTATGGATGTGAAACTGCAATTGCCTGTGATATAAATGAAGGTCCTTTAAAAAAAGCTGAAGAAAGTATTTTAGAATACAATTTAGAGGGTAGAATTAAAACTGTTTTATCTGATGGTTTAAAAGAAATCATTGATGATTTTGATACAGTAATTATTGCAGGAATGGGTGGAAACCTAATTAAGGATATATTAAAGGAATCATATAACAAAATTTATGGTAAAAAGATTATTGTTGAAGCTAATAATGATTCAGCAGTTGTAAGAAAATATTTAACAGACAATGGTTTTATGATTTCTAAAGAATATGCAATAACTGATAATGATAAATATTATGAAATAATAGTATTTAAAAATGGTATTTGTGATTATTCTTCAAAAGAAATAAAATATGGCCCATTATTATTATCAAATAAGCCTGAAGCTTTTATAAATCATTATCAAGCTTTAATTAATACCTTATCAAAGGGATTAAATGATATTAATGATTTACAAAAGAAAAAAGATTTAGAAAGAACTATTAGTGAATTAAATGAAGTAATAGGTATTTCATTTAATGAAAAAGAGTATATTAATGATACAAAAAATTATTATAGAACATTTTGGATTGATGATGAAACTAGACCTACAATAATTATTTCTGCAGGTGGTGGATATCAATACACTTCTCCAAGAGAAGAAATTCCTGTAATGAAAAAGTATCATGAAAAAGGATATCATGTTGTAATTGTTAATTATCGTGAAACAAAAGAAGATAGATATCCTCTACCTCAAAGCTATTTAGCATATGTTATAGGTTTAATACAAGATGATTATCATGTATCAAAGCTTATTGGTATTGGCTTTAGTGCTGGTGGCCATTATATGCTTGAGGTAAATTGCCATAATAAGGATTATGGTATTAGAAGATGTGATCTTTTAATATTAGGATATCCTGTTATAACATCTAATGAATTATATTCTCATCAAGGTTCTTTTAAAAATTTATTATTTGAAAAATATGGTGATGAAAAATTAATGAATTATTTATCACTTGAAACTCAAATTGATGAATCAATGCCAGATTTATTCTTATGGGGTACATTTACTGATGAATCAGTTAATGTAATGAATTCATTATTATTACTTGAAGCCTATAAGAAGAATCATTTAAATGCGGAATATCATTTATTCCCATTAGGTGGACATGGTTTATCTGTTGCAAATGAAGAATCAAGTCAAGGTAATAGTGAAAAGGTTATTCCTTATGTTGAGGATTGGGTTGCTTATTCATTAAAATGGTTAGATTATAAATTAAAGCTTTCTTAGGGAAGCTTTTT
>CACZRY010000018.1 GCA_902783745.1 uncultured Erysipelotrichaceae bacterium | reverse complement strand
TATTTAGAGGAAATAAATGAACGTAAATAATGTTATAAAAAATCAAGAAAAAATATATAACATGCTTAAAAATACCATTAAAGAAGATAGGTTATCTCACGCATATTTATTTTATGGTGAGGATGGTACAGGTAAAAAAGAAATGGCTTATGCCTTATCATGCCTACTTTATGGAGATGATGGTAGCTTTTCATCTGATGTTTCAAAAAACATTTTGAATAATCGATTTATGAATGTTACATATATTGGAATACAAGATGACAAAACTAAAATCTCTAAAGAACAAATAGAGGATTTACAAAAGGAATTTTCTAAAACTAGTTTAGTTGAGGGTATAAGAATTTATATTGTTGATGGAATAGATACTGCATCCCTTGCGGCACAAAATTCATTATTAAAATTTATTGAAGATCCTCAAAATAAAACTACAACCTTAGGTATATTTATTGCGAAAGAAAAATCTATGGTAGTATCTACAATATTATCAAGATGTATATTAATACCTTTTTTACCTATTCCTGAGGATAAGGCAAAAGAATTATTAAAAGAAGATGGTATATCAGATTTAGATAGCGCACTTGCAATAAGTATTACTAATAATATGGATCTTGCAAAAGAGATTGTTAGTAGTAGTGAATATATCAAAATTAAAGAGTTATTTAATGAATTTATTAATATAGAAAATGATAAAGAAATGGTATTATTTTATATCAATAATTTATCTATATTTCAGGATAATAAAAATCTATTAATGTTACTTAAGTTTTTATTGTTATTCTTAGAAGATGCAATGAAGGTTAACGCAAATCAAAGCAATTTGATTTTGACCCCATTATATGATAGAATTAAGTCATATAGCGTAAAATATTCTTATAGAATAAAGGATAAGATTGAATTAGTATTAAGCTTGTTTGATATGCTTAATTATAATGTTTTGGCTAAGAATGTATTTCATGAACTTATAGAGAAATACTTAAAATAGAGGGCTTATGAAGGCAGTTATGGTAGAATTTAAACGTCTTGGTAAAAAATATTACTTTGGCGTTGGAAAACTAAAACTTAATAAGGGGGATTCTGTAATTGTAGATACCGTAAGAGGTACTGAATTAGGCAAGGTTTTTAGTGATGTATTCGAACTTGACATGAAGGATTTAACATCTGAATTAAAGGATGTTGTAAGAATTGCGTCTTTACGCGATAAAGAAACTTATGAAAAGAATTTAAATGACGCATTAGAAGTTACTGATACAGTAAAAAGTCTTGTAAAAGAAAGACATCTTGATATGAAGGTATTAGAAAGCGAATATACTTTAGATAGAGGTAAATTAATTATTTATTTCGAATCAGAAGAAAGAGTAGATTTCCGTGAACTTGTTAAGGATATTGCAGAAGTATATCATACAAGAATTGAATTAAGACAAGTAGGTTCAAGAGATGGAGCTAAGGTATTTGGTGGTATTGGACCTTGTGGATTAATTGTTTGTTGTAAAACATTTATTACTGAATTTGCGAATGTTTCAATTAAGATGGCAAAGAACCAAAATTTATCATTAAATCCAGCAAATATAAGTGGTAATTGTGGTAAATTATTATGCTGTATTAATTATGAAAATGACCTATATACTGAATTACATCAAAATGCACCTAATGTTGGTGATATTGTTGAAACAGAAAAAGGTAATGCTAAGGTTATTACATGTGATGTTTTAAATAGAAATCTTAAAGTAAAATATTTAACTGAAGAACAAGTATATGGATACTATAAGATTGATGATGTTAAATTCAAAGCTAAAAAGGGTACTTATAAGGGTGAATAATTGTGGCTTTATTAGAGCATGAATTATTAGGGATACCATTATTAAAAATATATCAGGATTCAGATGCATTCTCATTTTCACTAGATTCTATGATATTATCTGATTTTGTATCTATTACAAAAAGAGTGAAAAATATTTGTGACTTATGTACAGGCAATGCACCAATACCACTATATTTATCACAAAGATGTGATGCAAATATAGTAGGTGTTGAAGTACAAGAGGAATCTTTTAAGCTTGCAGAAATGAGTGTAGATAAAAATAATTTATCATCTAGGATTAAAATTATACATTCTAATTTAATTAATGTTTCTAAAGAAATTGGTCATAATTTTGATATTGTTACAGTAAACCCACCTTATTTTAAGGTTGGTTGTAATAACATAAATCCAAATGATAGAAAGGCTATCGCAAGACACGAGATTTTAGCAACCTTAGATGATATTATAAAAGAATCATCAAGCTTACTTAATTCACATGGAGTATTTGCGATGGTACATAGACCTGATAGATTATTAGAAATCCTAGATTGTATGAGAAAATATAGGATTGAACCAAAAAGATTACGTCTTTGCTATCCAAAAATTGGTAGTGAATGTAATAATATATTAATTGAGGGAGTTAAGGATGGAGCACCATCTTTAAGAATTCTTGAGCCATTATATATCTATAATAGTGATAATAAATGGACTGAAGAAGTTTTAAAAATATATAATTTAACGAGGTGATAATTATGTTTTTAAGTTTATTAAACAGAAAGGAAATGCTAAAATTCTTAGATTTAGCTATTTATATGGTAGATATAGATGGTGAAGCTACTGATGTTGAAAAAAGAGTCTTAAATAAGATGATGGCAGAGCTTGACCAAATTAAGGATGAATATTCATTCCGTTTAACTGATACTGCAGAAAACACTATTAAATTCTTTAGTGATTGTAATCCGGTAGTTAAGAATGTTGTATATTTAAATCTTGTATATATTACAATGCAAGATGATTTATATAACACAAGTGAATTATTATTCTTAGAAAAAATTCAAAAGGCATTAAAGATTTCATCAGAAAAGAGAAGAGAATTAATCTCTGTTGTCTATGCTGAACGTGATTTAAGAGAAAAGACAATAAGAATTTTAAAGAACTAAAATGAGAACTAGAAGCTTTAACGAAGAAGATAGTGGAATTTTATATCTTGTCGCAACTCCTATTGGTAATTTATCTGATATTACCCTAAGAGCTTTAGAAATTCTTAAAAGTGTTGATAAAATTTATGCTGAGGATACAAGAACATCTGGTGTATTACTTTCTCATTATGGAATTAAAACTAAGCTAGAAAGCTATCATAATTTTAATCAAGATGAGAAAACATTAGATGTAGTTAGAGAAATAAGAAATGGTATGAAGATTGCGTTAATAAGTGATGCAGGTCTTCCTGTTATTTCTGATCCTGGTTATAAAATTGTTGCAAAAGCAAGAGAAGAAGGCTTAAGGGTTTCAACAATCCCAGGCGCTTCTGCAGGAATCTCTGCCCTAATCGCATCAGGTATTGCACCAATGCCTTATACATTCTATGGCTTTTTAGATTCTAAATCTTCAAAAAGAAAAGAAGAATTAAAGGATTTAAAATATCTAAAATCAACTTTAATATTTTATGAGGCACCTCATAGAATACATGAAACATTATCTGATATGGAAGAGATTTTAGGAGATAGATATTGTTGCTTAGCACGTGAGCTTACTAAAACTTATGAAGAATTTATTACTGGGGCTATTTCATCTATCAATAAAGAGGAATATAAAGGTGAAATGGTTGTAATAGTTGAAGGATATAAGGAAGATAACACATTAGTTGATGATCCTAATAAAAAAATAGATGAAATGATTAGTTTAGGATATAAGCCAAATGATGCTATTAAAGAAGTTGCTAAAATGTTTAATTTAGACAGGAAAGAATTATATAAAAATTACACTTTCTATAAGAATAATAGAGGTGAATAGAATGGATTTTCCTAAGAAATTTAAAGGTTTATCTAAAAACATATTCAAAGAAATAGACTATAAAGGTGTTATGGATATGTTTGCTGATTTAAAAAGTGGAATTGTTATAATGGGTAATATTAAAGATAAATACACTTGTGCAATTCTTGAAATATTAAATAAAACAGCAATTAAAAGAAATGTAGATACTATTTATTTTTATGATGGATCTTATGAAAACAAACTAGGAAGTAAGGAAGATGTTAGATCTTGCTTAACACTAGAATCTAAAATGGATTATTATTCATTAGTAGAAAAAATAGGTTTTAAATCAGATACATTAGTAAAAGATACTTTAATTCCAAAGATTGAATATCCTTTAATATTTGGTATTAAATATGGAGCTATTACAGGAATATTAAATCCAAGATATGCTAAATGGATGCATCAGGTATTTATTCCTGGTGAGAAAGAAGATATGACAATTGATTTGGTTTCAGAATTAATTGATTTGATTCAAAAAACTGATGTATCAGATGATCATTTAATAAAATAAGAGCACAGATGTGCTCTTTTGTTT
>CACZRY010000017.1 GCA_902783745.1 uncultured Erysipelotrichaceae bacterium | reverse complement strand
CTATTTTCTAAATAAGTATATAATCTTTTTAAAACAGGATTCATTTCATTCTTTCTTTCAGAATTTAGAATAGAAAGCTTTTTAATTTCTGGAATAACAAGCTTAGAATAATTTAGAATATCTCTTGTATCATCGCCAGTAGTTTCTTGACTTAATACATCAAATATTACATTAACTAAATTCTTAGTATCTTCTTTTGTAAGTAAGCTTCTTGCAGAAATATAAGGTTCATCCTCAAATTCTAGGTTTGGATTTATATCTAGTGCTTGTTTTTTTGCAAGTTCATCAGGGATATAACTAGATAAATATCCTTTTTTAAATAATATTGCTAATGCTTCATAAGCATCAGATCCTATTGTATCTTTTAAATTTGTTTCATCCATATGATTTGCGAATGAAGTAACAAAGGATAATCCCATATTAATGAAGTATGCCCCACCTTCAAAATCATCAATTAATGTATCAAATTCAGTTCTAAATGCCTCATTCGCAAATAAATCCTTCATTACATCAGGCATTTGATAATCTGTTTTTCCTGATACAACAGCCTTAATTCTTTCGCCTTCATATTTAAATGCTAAATCTATTGTTGATCTTGTAAAATTAGAATAAGCATTTAATTCAGCTGCCATATTAAATGACACCTTACCTAAATCTTGGTCATCTACATTATGTCTATAAACTAAATCAACTAAATATAAGTAATAAGGGAAATCATTTTTATCAGTAATAGAATTTAATACAGAATATATACCAGCAGTACCATATTCACCTAATGCTTGATATGCATCAAATGCTTTTTCATATTCTGTACCCTTTAAATCATTTTCACCATATTGTCTCTTACCAGTACCACCCATTATGAATAATAATGAGCCAACAAGAGCTAATACGAAAATAGATGTAATTAATCCTCTTACACCTTGTATTGCCATACCCCATAATCTCTTTTTAGTAACTCTAACCTTCTTAAGCTTCTTAAATAAGTATGGATCATTTGATGTTTCATCTCTTAAATCATTACCTTTTTTATCTAAATCAGATATAACCTCTTCACCTTCAGGTACTTCTTCAATAGAGTTAACTGAAACACCATCAATTGCTTCTTCTCTTTTTAAAGCGTAATCAACATCAGTATCTAATGTTTCTTCTAAAGCCTCATCTTCTCTATCCTCACGTTTTACCATGTCAGGCTTAGAATTAACTTTCTTTCTTCTTCTTTTTCTTTCTTGTAATCTACCTTCAAATTTCTTAGTTTTTTCAAGTAGCTTTCTTCTTAATCTTCTAAAATGTCTTCTATCTGGATATAGTACTAAGTATAGTAGATAGAAAATAAATACAAATCCTAAATAAACTAATATAAATAAAATTGCGAAAATTAAATTATATACTTGTGAAACTAACGCATTAAGATAGCTTCCGTTTTCAGCAAAAACAAAATATAGGCCATCGCCATAATTCATTTGTTTTGGAATATATTCAATTAAAATATCGGTTAAGCACTTATTCTCTACAGAAACGCCAAGTCTTCTTTGTAATCCACCATCTCCCATAAACATATTAATAATATTAACTATGTTTGTGTCTGAGGCTTTGTTCTTTACTGTAATAATATATAGTAAAACTGTAAGCCCGAATGAAATTAATGCCTGTATTGCAAGAATAGCGGCTTTTCTTCTTCCTCTAAGATAACCTGTTATAAGTGATCCTATAAGAAATAAAATAAAGAATATTGTAGGTGCATATAAAACTAGTATTCTCATACCATCAGCTCCCTTATTCACTTGAAATAACGACAAATCTCTTTTTCTTAATTATACCATAACATATAAAATTTTAAACTATCTATTTTTTATAGGTTAAAAAAAGGGTGATTTTTTTAAAAAATAGAAAAAGACTCAAGAAAAATTATTAAAAATTCTTGAATCTTTTAAAATTAATTTCTTTTCTTCTTTACTTAGGCCTTGAGTCTGATATAATTTTTCAAATACACTGTTAGGCTTTTCTGATGCAATCATATCAGCTTCACTTACTCTATGTATATAATATTCTTCAGTAGTTTTAATTGTCGAATGTCCTGCTCTTTGAACTACTGTTGTAATAGGAACATAGCCAGCAAGGATAGAAAGGTTAGTATGTATTAAATTATATAAGTAATTAAACTTCAAAAGCCTAATTTCTTAAAAGCCAATTGATTATTAATGTGATCTAATTTTCTTTTAAAAGTGTAATAGAATCATATTTAT
>CACZRY010000016.1 GCA_902783745.1 uncultured Erysipelotrichaceae bacterium | reverse complement strand
ATTGAGATGATAGATTGTATTAAAAATCGATTCTCGATGCGCATTAATCAATCGCGTTTAATATAAATATTAACCATTTACCAAAAAGCTCAGAAGGTAATTATGGCTATAGAAAAATATTTCAAAACGCAAGTGGTTTTTAAAACTAAATAAAGCAATTAAAATATTTTAGAATGCATTTATTAAAACTATTTTGTGTTTGAAATTATTTGATTTTAGACAAGAAATACTTATTTTTGTGCATTTTTATTCATTTTTAGGCATATTGCGATCAAATACTTAGCATAATGCCAAAAAGCAAAAAAACAGCCAATTTCGAGCCAAAAAAGTGTAAAGATACCATAGAACAAAAATACATTTTATGCAGCAATTTTTACTGTGATTTTATGATTTTTTTCGATGATCAACACGTATCAAAAAGCAATCATAAAGGCATCAAAAACAAGTTGGCGATTTATACATGCATACGTATACGCGCGTATGCATGTTAAAGCGAATGTACCTGGTAACGCAGATGGCAGAACTATCAAACTATCTTTCCAAAAGAACAACAGTCGGAATCGCAAAATAACTTAAAAAGAAGCTGTATTAACCATTCATAAAAGTTTGGACAAATAGTCTCTAAGTTTTTTCATCATAACAAGTTTAGAAAAAAATCAGCAAAAAAATAGCATCATTTCAAGAGTTCTAAATTCGTCATAAAAGTACAAGACATAAGGAACGCTTAATATTTATATTAACAGCCAGGAAATATTAAAACAATTTCAGATGGTGTTTTATTGGAAAAATTCACAACAAAAAATCATTTGGATTTATATGCTAAATGAAGCACACAAATAGCTGATTTAAGCATCCTAAAATAAGCATATTTTTTGACCATTTTTTTGATTAATTTCAGCGTATCAACAAGTACTATGTCAGATCACAAAAAACAGATAGAAAGTCCAAAAATTTTTAGTTTAAAAACCTAGATGCTTTTTCACTATAATTCTAGAACCACTAAAACTATAGTTTTAAGCATACAGTAGAATCAGATGCAAAATACATAAACCAAGAGCAGAAAAAGCATATGAAATTATTGTGAAAATTCAAACCATAAAAATGGTATTTTTTATCATGATTTATCGAATGATTTTAAAGCATTATTGAAGCTTCAAATAAGGCTATCATAGATCTAAAAAAATTTCGTTTTGCAAATAGTTTTAATAACTAGATTAAAACATAAAGATAAATACTACATTGAGTTTTATAAACTTATTCAAAATAGAATTTTAAAAGCATTTTTTTAGTTAAAATATCCATTTTTTATGGCAAAACGAGAGTGCATATTTACCCGTAAATAGCTAGTTAAAAATCCTAACAAAATGTTAGTTTTTCGTATTAGAAAGTGAGATACAAATTTACGCAAAAACATGTATCTCATTTCGTAAAAAAACATCGATAAACAAAGGGATTTTTGTTATTTTTATCAGCAAAAAATTTACGTGTTTTTTCACCCAAAACATGCGTTAAATTTGCATATCATTTTAGACTCAAAAATTAGTAACAAAACTGGAGCAAAAATTACATCACTTTTCGTTCAAAAATAAATGGTCAAAAACAGACTTTTCATAGAGTATAAAAACAGTAATTTTTGGGTATAAAAACCCAATCCAAGAATTGACTTTTAAGCCTTTCACAAATAAGAAAAAAAGTCATCAGACAAAATGTCAAAGACGAAGAAAGGAGAAGAAATATAATAATAAGAAAAGAAAAAGAATATAAAAGAAAAAGAATAAAACATACTCAATAAAGCGCATAAGCAATTCAAGAACAGTCGAGATATCGATTCATAAAAATGTACATATATATGCTACAGCAAGCATAAGCCAAAGGAGCAAGGTTCAAGTCACCAGCACAAAATTTTCGTCACATATCTAGTAATTAAAACTAGATAAATTTAGGAAAAATTTAATGGTGTTTTTAAGGTAAAAAATAGAAGAATCAAGCTGTGATTTCATTAAGTTTTTTATTGAAGATTTAAGAGCAGAAAAGAGAAAAAATTTCGAATCCCATTTAGTAATCAAAACTAGATATTATTACATTAAAACTATTTACAAGGTTAATTTTCAGGATAAAAATACAGAATTCTAGACAAGCAGTCCAAATTGTGCTTTTAATAGAATCTCATTCAAATTTTATAAAGATCCTGAATTATGGTAGGTTTTCTATAGCCCCCATTTTTGAAGCGAAGTTAGCAAAACTTACTCATAGCGGGACAAATTGAGGTAGTTTATAGTCAAAAACGCCCCATGAACATGTCCATTTTGGAGCTTTTGATTAAAAAGGAACGCGTGAAAATAACCTCAAAATATTTATAATCATCTAAAAGTCGTTTTTTCGATTTGTCTGAGCCAAAAATGGGATAGAAATCACATTTTTCGACCTACTTTTTAAGATAAGAAGCTCTTCCAAGAAAACCACTTATTCACAAATTTAAGAAAAGTCCCATAGCTATTAGTAGTTTTATTGGTTAACATAATATATATTATGATAACTTATTTACTTTTTTAAATTGCTTGATTTTCTCTTTGAAATATATTCAAAAACGGGTTCTGACTATGTTTTTTGACTAAAATTAGGCGTTTTGGGTCATTTAAACTAATTCTTTGACTATCATTTGAGTATGTTTAATCGTTTTATCTGTTTTTGATGACAAAATGAAAAAGTATCTTCTTTACAATCATCCATTTCGATGCAGATTTGGTCCAAAACGTTAAGCGAGGGAGTCAGCCAGGTACGAGATCCCCACTAAGCGAGATTCTCAAGAACATGGTCTTCTTCTACTTCTTCTCTCCTTGTTGAAGGGGTTCATACATTGAAAGTGTCCTTTTTGTATAGCGCTTTCATATATTTTCATAAAAAAAGCCTGTTTTTCTGATAATTAGGATAAATATTCATATATATATGTTTAAAATAAGGGTATTTTTCAGCTATATTTTATCCATGTCAAAAACGCTTACATTTTAATTGTGTCATTATTTATGTATATTTTATAAAATACGCAAAAATAATGTCTTTATTTATATAAAAGGTATTTCAGACGTTATATCTAATACTTCTCTTCTACTACATATAAGTATCTTTATTATTCGATGCAATTTTGCTATATTTTTGTTCCTTTTTACTCGCAAATTGCTCCATTTTTAATTGTGTCATTATTTATGTATATTTAATTTTTGAGCCGAAATTTTTCTTTTTTGCTTATAATTGCCTATCTCGATGCGTATTTCGTTATGTATTACATAGACAAACAAAAAAAGACTCATGCTTTTGCATAAGTCTTTTGGTTTTTAATTGTTATTAGGACCATTTAATAGGTCTTCAATTGTGATTTGGTCATATTGAGATTGCAACTGTTCATTATGAACTAGCTTAGTCCATGATGCTGATCTACCTGTTCCATTTGGCTTAATTTTACCTTCATCTCTAAGTTCAATTAAAGCCCTTTGAATTGTTGATTCAGAGAACCTTGGACAAGCCTTTTTTACATCGGCTTTTGAGAAGGTTTGAGGTAGGTGCATAATAGCTGACATTACAGTATCTTTTTTACCTGTTCCATGGTCGAAGTTTTTACGCTCTAAAATTGCCTCTGTTTCTTTATAACCATCAATCATTATTTCTATCAATTTTCCGTTAAGGTTTTGAGTGTCTGCATAACCTGTTTCCCACTTGAATCCAGCTTCATCTGTATAAGTTTGGAACTCTTTCAAATTGTTGTAGTATGATTCGAAAAAGCTTATATATTTGAACACATTAAATCTGGACTTAAAAAGTAGGCAATATTCTATCATTAAAGCAAGAAAATCATTATGTTCTGTAAAAATGTCTTGGTGAATTAAATCCACATAGAGATTAGTAATCGCCTGAGTATCTTCCATTTTTTTGCCATTAATAATGTCTTTATAGAGTTTAAGCTCGTTTGCAAGTAAATCTCTATTAGAGACATTCTTTTTAGGGTTAAAAAGCCCTTCAGTTTCAATCACTTGACGGCTCTTAAAATTAACATCTTTAACGCCCTCAAATAATATGTTTGCAAGCTTTAAGAATTCGTTGTCATCGACATTAAGTTCTTCACCCTTATCTTGTACAATCCTAAAAATTCTTTTTAAATTTGCTAAAACTTTTTCATCTTTTGTCTTTGGTTCTGAGTCACTTATTACAACCAATCTTTCTCTGTTTTCTTTAACACTAAGTCCGAATATTTTACCAGCATAAATTGCATCCTTTTCTATGGTCTCCTGAACTATACCTTTCATATAGTCCTGAAGCTGTTTTTCATAGAAGAAATCTTTGCCCTTATATGTGTATAAATCCGTTAGTGTTTTTACTAACTGAGGAGAGAATGTTATACGACTGATATTTTCCAAACAATTCATTCTAAATAATCACCTCTAAAAATACATCAAAATACAATCAAAAAATTGTAATTTCATTATACCAAAAAAGTCATTGTATTTCAATTTTAAACTTACTCATTTTACTCAATTTGAGGTAATTTATTTAAATATCGTTTATTTAGTTTATTTTTAGACGCTTGTATATGGTCATGTGTTCTTATTGCGTTTATATGCAAAAAATAAAAAAAACGGGCAATTTTGACCCGTTTAATTATATTTTATCCTCCGTGTAGAAGATTGATTCTCCAATAAATTCTCTTAAAAGTGAGTTACATGGAACCCATTTAGATGTTATTGGAAGATAATATTTTAAGAACTTTATAAGCCTTTTTGCATCTATATAACAGTCACTTGTTTTAGGTATTTTTTCAAGTAATGGCATAGCATAATCTTTAAGTACAGAAAGCTCATATCCTAAGTCACTATTAAACACAAAATCAGCATTATCCTCGTATGGGTAAATCCATTTGAATTCACCACTTCTAACAGATGGCCACATTCTTAATGTAGTCTCTGCAGAAGCCCCTCTAAACTCAAAATCTCTAACAATTCTTCTTACTAATCTTGCATCAGAAATAGAGATTGGTGTATGATCATCAATCTTATATTGGACTACAGGACAAATAAATATTTTATATTTATAGTTTTGTGGTAATGATGGCGCAATTCTATCATTTAACCCATGAATACCTTCAATTAA
Organism: uncultured Erysipelotrichaceae bacterium; assembly: GCA_902783745.1. GTDB lineage: Bacteria > Bacillota_I > Bacilli_A > Acholeplasmatales > Anaeroplasmataceae > Anaeroplasma. The sequence goes on along the minus strand of CACZRY010000016.1, from coordinate 12,441 downwards.
AATCGGCGTCTTAGTTGAGAGCTTGATTTTATCAGTAAATGTTCTTTCATAAGTTTCAAAATTAAATTTTGGCAATCTAACTTCATCGCCAGATACAAGCTTTAAGATTGTTGAATCAAAAAGATCTAAATCCAAGGCGTTTATATGTTCTAAATCTCTATTACCATTTTCATCTAATGGTGCATCTTCAGGTTTTTTATAAAAATCATCCATAGAAATCATAAATGGATTGATGCCTCTAGACATAAGTTCGATTCTAAGTCTATTAGTAAAAGTGGTTTTACCACTTGATGATGGACCAGCAACTAAAATAAGCCTTATTTCATCCTTACCACGTTCTATCTCATTTCCAAGCTCAACAAGTTGTCTTGAGATTAAAGATTCGCTTATGTTGATATAATCTAAAGCCTTACCATTTTCAACAATCTTATTAATTTTGGCAATTGTGTCTGTGTTTGTAAGTTTGATAGTGTTTCCTGCGATTCTAAGATTTTGTCTAAATGTTCTTTCGTCTTTGAATTCAGGAATCTTACCACCATTTTCACTTCTTGGATATTGGAATATAAAACCAGGAGAATATAATCTAAGATTATAATCTTTGATAAATCCTGTTGATTTAAGCATATATCCAAACATGTAATCCTTAAATCCATCACATTCGTAAATATGAACTGTATCGCTATCACGATATTTTAAAATCTCAACCTTATCATCCCAACCAACTGACTTATAATATTCGTACGCTTCTTCTTTTGTGATTGTTGTTCTAACAATCGGGTAATCAGCTTTAATGATTTCATCAAGTTCTTTTTTTATTTGATCTAAATCATATTGTCTGAACGTATGACCAATATTTGTAACCTCTCCATACATGCTTTTTGAAACACTGAAATTAAAAGTTATCTTAGCCTCAGGATTAATTCTCATTAACGCCATGATAATTAAATATCTCAATGTAGCTCTATAAATTCTTGAACCAACAGTTGATGAAATATCAATTAGTTTAATTTCACAATCACAAGTTAACAAATAATCAAGTTCAGCTAAAACATCATTAACTGTACATGCTAAATACTTGTAATCTTTGTTATCAAAGAGTTCATACACTCTTGTTGGTTTATCTAAAAGAACCTCTTTATTTAAAATTTTTACGGTAAAACTCAACTCTATCACCCCAATCATAATATTTGTTTAATACTTAAGTATTAATAAATGAATGTTTTAAAATTATTTCAAAAGATATCTTGTGTTGATTTTTCCATTATGCAGTTTTTATAACAATAAATCAATGTATTTTAATTATAACATCTAGTTTTATTTACTACTTGCCTTTCGAAATATTTTTTCTGTTCCCCATAAGGACACATGATCATATATAGTTCATGTTATAAACAATTCAATTGATAATATAAATTATCATTTGTTATATTATACCAAAATCAACGTTCTTTTTATAGTGCGTTTTAATGGTTCTTTTATTTAAATAAAAAGCTCTTGTTTTTTTATTTCAAAAACTAAATAGTTTATAAAACTAATAATAAAAATATTTTTAATATAAAAGCGGTAATTAAAACTAGATAGCTACTCGAAATTATGGTTTTTAAGCACTAAAAATTCTTCCTTTTTTAGCTCTTTAATATTTAAATATTAATCTTATAAAATAGAATACTAAAATAATTCAGATCCTAGCTTTAAAACCACCTTATTTATGTTGGTAAATCCTGCTAACTTCAACTATTTAAAATGTATATAATTTCATAAATAAGATAAAACATATCTTATAACTATTAAATGCGTTTTATAAAACTAGATTGTGTTTTGAAATCATATTTATATTTATGTGTTTGATGCAATAAAAAAATGCTTAAGACTAAACTTAAGCATCGTTTATACACTTATTCAGATTTATTTTCTTCTGATTCATTAGAATCTAGAGTTGATTCTTCACTAGTTTCAAGAGAATCTTCAGTTTCTTGTGTTGCATCATCAGATTCAGATTCTTGATTTTCTTCATTAGCATCTAATTCAACATTAGATTCTTGATTATCTTCATCAGTTGATGTTTGTTCTTGATCTTCTTCAACAATCTCAACATTGATTCTATTTCCATTCTCATCTAAATAAATAGGTCTACCAAATTCATCGACTTCAACTGGATTACCATTTTCATCGACATATTCTACATCTGTATCATCTTTAACCTTTTCGTCAAAGATTCTTTCTTTTTCGTTATATACTGCATCAACTACAACTGCAATATCTCTATTTTTATTTAATTCAACTTCACGTGCTAAATAATCAGGGTTAATAAAGCTCTTTAATTCAGCATCCATATCGAAGTCAATTACATCATTTTCTTGTGATACCTTTTCTGTTTCTAATGTATTTAACTTCTCAATAGCGTTCTGTAAAGCAATTTGGTTTTGATCATCATCGTAGTTATTAACCTTCTTGATTCTCAAATTAGCCATATTTACCTTTTTGAATAGATATAATCTATTACGTCTCTTATCAAGAGTAAAAGATAAATATTTAATACCTCTTTGTCTACCGATACCCTTTGCTATAACATCTTCCTTATGAATAATATGGAAAACATTCTCGTTATCTCCAGCAACATAAATATTTAATTCTTCAAACTTAATAACACGTCTTATAAAATATTCATCATGAGAAGAATATAATACAAAATCTCCACGTTCAATTCTTGCAGATTGTCTAAAATGAATTAAATCATCTCTTTTAATCATTGGCTTATTAATATTATCTTTAATAAGTAATGTACCAACAAGACCAGCCTTAATTCTTTCTAACGCAATAGGTAAATTGTTTGGATCATCCTCATCTAAGACAATTGGCGTGTCATCATCATTTATTTTCTTTTTCTTTTTCTGATTTTCAAGTGGTTCAGGAATAATGACTTCAGCTAAATCTTCTTCATCTAAGCTTATCGGTCCTAAATCCTGTTCTTCTAAATCACTGATTTTACTCATCGAATCACCTAATTTCTATAGTTGAAACTTTACTATTATATTATAAAGAAAATAGTTTACAATTTCAAGTAAATAAGATATGATATGCCATTATGTCCAAAATTTTAAATATTTTTAATTGTATATTTCAAATATAATAGTAATTTAGATTAAATTACCGCTAAATTTGCTTTATTTTTAATTTTATATGATTATATGTATCTATTTACATATTATATAATAAAAGGCTCTATTTTTTAAAATAATAGAGCCTTAAATCTTAATCGTCAAATAAAGTAATCTTCTTAAATAGGGTCATATCCTCATCTTCATCTTTATCATCGATTTCTGGTTTAGATACATCACTTAAAGGCTTAGCCTCATCGTTACCCTTTTTATTTTCTTTTTCTAAGATATTATTTAATTCGTCGAAAATATTTGTTTGTTTTGCAGATTGTGATTTAATTGGAGTTTCATTTTCTATACCAAAATCTTGGCTAAATAAATCCTGTTTAACTTCAACTAAATAATCTGGAGATACTGGTGCATCTTCCTTTGAAGGGTTATCTATAAATAGCATTTCAGGATTCTTTATTGTTAAATCCTCCATAACTATTTGCTTACCTGTATCAGATACATTGTATTTTAAATCACCTGCAGATATATCAAGGTTACCATTCATATAAACTAAATGAATGTTTACACGTTCTTTAAATTGGTTTGGTGTCATTCTAACTGCATCAACAACATATGTTGGATTAGATTTAACCTTCTTTATTGCAGAAACACCTGAATGGCTTCTCTTTGATAATAAGATTTCTTCAACTCTCATACGTTTAATTGTATTCTTTTGAGTGAATAATAATAAATCATCATCCTTATTGGCATAGAATGCAGATACTAAAGTATCCTTATTCTTAAGGTTAATACCCTTAACACCACCGGCATTAGTACCATATAGTGATACTTCAGATGCACGGAATCTTAATACTTCAGCTTCCTTTGTTACTGCAATAATTTCTAATGGGTTCTTAATAATATCAACAGATACAACCTCATCATCACTTATCTTCATAGCACGAACTGCCTTAGTATATCTATTTACATCAAATTGAGATAATAATGTTTGCTTCATTACACCTTTCTTTGTTGCAAGTAATACTGTGTAAGCATCTGAGAAATCCTTTATTGTAAATACTTTAATAAATTTCTCACCTGCAGATACAGATACTAAAGATGAAATAAATGCACCTACATCCTTAAATTTAGCTTCAGGGATTTTATATACTGGTAAATATATGAAATTACCCATATTAGTAAATATTAATAATGTATCAAGTGTAGAATTTTCTTTTAAGTAAATAACAGAGTCATTTTCCTTTAATCCATTAACCTTAGAAGCATTATAAGCTTTAATTGTTGCACGCTTTAAATATCCTTCCTTAGAAATAGATACCATAGTTTGTTCTTTTGATACTAAAGCTTTTTCTTCAATCTTAAGATCTGAAACCTCATCTTCAATTTCAGTTCTTCTTGGACAAGGAAGATTCTTATTCATTTCCTTAAGTTCATTTTTAATAACTTTTAATAATTCTTTTTCAGAAGATAAAATCTTATTATATTCAATAATATTTTCTTCTAATTGTTTCTTTTCAGCAAGTAATGCATCAACATCCTGTCTAGTTAAGGAATAAAGACGCATCATAACAATTGCTTCAGCCTGTTCAGGTAAGAAACCAAATGTCTTTACTAAGTTATCAATAGAGTCTTGCTTAGAAATAGATTGTCTAATTACATGAATTACTTCATCAACTATATCAATCATCTTTAAAAGACCATTAACTATAACAAGTCTTTTTTCACTCTTGTTTAATAAGTAGTTAGTACGATTTGTAATAACTTCCTTTTGATGGTCAATGTAAAAATCTAGAATAGGTAATATACCTAAACGCATTGGTCTACGATTAGCAATTACTACCATATTATAGTTACAGTTAATTTGTAAATCAGTATTCTTAAAGAAATAATTTAAGATAGCATCAATATTTGCGTTTTTCTTTAAATCAATAGAAATACGTAAACCATCACGACCTGATTCATCTCTTACTTCAATTACATCAGGTACCTTACCATCCATTCTTAACTGTTCCATTCTTGCAACAGTATGGCTCTTTAATGTATCATATGGAATTTCATCAATAACGATTCTTTTTTGACCATCGTTTGACATATCTTCAATATGATATTTACTTCTTACAATAACTCCTCCAGAACCCGTTAAGAACGCTTCTCTAATCTTATCCTTACCCTGTACAATACCACCTGTTGGGAAATCAGGGCCTGGCATAATCTTTAAAAGATCATCAACAGTCATATCTGGATTATCAATTCTTGCGATAGTTGCATTAACAACTTCGTTAATATTATGTGTTGGAATATATGTTGCATAACCAGAAGAAATACCCATAGAACCATTTACTAAAAGGTTAGGGAATTTTGCTGGTAATACAGTTGGTTCAACCTCTTCATCATCAAAGTTTGGAATAAATGGTACAGTGTTTTTATCAATATCCTGTAAAAGATATTCTGCATTCTTTGATAATCTTGTTTCAGTATAACGCATTGCAGCGGCACCATCACCATCAAGTGAACCATTGTTACCGTGCATATCAATTAGAGGCACACTCATCTTCCATGATTGTGACATACGTACTAAAGCTTCATATATTGATGAGTCACCATGTGGGTGATATTTACCCATAACTTCACCAACAATTCTTGCTGACTTCTTATATGGTGCATTAGATGTTACATGTAATGCATTCATTCCATATAAAATTCTTCTTTGTACTGGCTTTAGACCATCACGTACATCTGGAATAGCACGCTCTTGAATAATATACTTTGAATATCTACCAAATCTGTCACCTAAAGCTTCTTCAAGTCTTAAGTGTTCAAATTTTTCATTGAGGAACATGTCTAATTTCTTTTTTAATGATTCCTGCTTAGCCATTAGTCAGTATCCTCCTCTTCTAAAGTGAATGATACATGGTTTTCTAACCAGTCTCTTCTTCTTGCTGAATCGTTACCCATTAATACTTCAATTTGATTTTCAGCTTCAGCTGCATCATCAATTGAAACTTGTACTAAAGTACGAGTTTCTGGATTCATAGTAGTATCCCAAAGCTGTTCAGCATTCATCTCACCTAATCCTTTGTATCTTTGAAGGATTGTTGGACATTTAGCTTCCTTTAAAATCTTATCACGCTCTTCATTACTCCAAGCATATAAAATTTCTTCCTTTTTACCACGTTTTGTAATCTTATAAAGTGGAGGTAGGGCTAAATAAATTCTACCATCCTCAACAAGCTGTCTCATATATCTAAAGAAGAATGTTAATAATAATACTTGAATATGTGCACCATCATCATCGGCATCGGTCATGATAATGACTTTCTTATAATTACATTTCTTTAAATCAAAGTTAACACCATAATCAGCACCAATTGTATAAATCATTGTTGCAATTTCTTCATTCTTTAATGCAGATTCAGCATTAGCTTTTTCTGTATTTAAAACTTTACCTCTTAATGGAAGAATAGCTTGGAATCTTCTATCACGTCCTTGCTTTGCAGAACCACCGGCAGAATCACCCTCTACTAAATATAATTCATTTATTTCTTTATTCTTCTCACTTGTTGGTGCAAGCTTTTCACTAATATTTCTTTCAGCTTTTTCATGGCGATCCATTCTTGCACGCTCACGTGCTTTTCTTGCTTCCTCACGTCCTTGTGCTTCTCTTAATGCCTTAGCAACAATACTTTCTGCAAGTTGCTTATTTTCCATTAAGAAATAGCCAAGCTTTTCTGATACAATATTTTCTACTGCAGTTTTTGCAGATGGAGTACCAAGTTTACCCTTAGTTTGTCCTTCGAATTCAAGTAATGCTTCACCAATTCTTACTGATACGACTGCAGTCATAGCAGTACGTAAGTCAGAACCATCAAGTGTAACATTTGCTTTAATTAAATTCATCTTATGAGCATAATCATTAAATGCTTTTGTTAATGCAGACTTAAAACCGGTAACATGTGTTCCGCCATCTCCAGTCTTAACATTATTAACAAATGATAAAATAGTTTCAGAATATGTTTCAGTGAATTGTAGTGCAACTTCAACTTCAATAGAATCCTTTTCTGTTACAGGATATACACCTTCAAAATATGCTGGCTTATGTAGAGGCTTTTTACCTTCAGATAAGAAATCAGCAAATTCACTTATACCATCATGGTAACAAAATTCTTCTGTTTTCTTTTTTCTTTTATCATTAAGTACAATCTTTAAATCCTTAATTAAAAAGGCAGATTCTCTCAATCTAGTTTTGATTGTGTCATAATTATAAACAGTAGTTGTAAAGATTGATGCATCAGGTTTAAAAGTAACCTCTGTACCAGTTCTTTTAGTATCTCCTAATATTTCTACTTTAGATACTTCTTTACCACCATTTTCAAATTTAATTTGATGAATCTTTCCTTCACGATATGATTTAACTATCATATATTTTGAAAGTGCGTTAACAACAGATGCACCTACACCATGTAAGCCTCCTGATGTCTTATATCCACCTTCACCAAATTTACCACCTGCATTAAGCTGTGTGTAAATAATTTCCATAGTATTTTTACCAGTTTTATGTTGTCCACATGGAACTCCACGTCCATTATCTAAAACTGTAATAGAGTTATCTTCATTGATTGTAACATCAATTTCACGTCCATATCCGTTAATTGCTTCATCAATTGAGTTATCGACTATTTCCCATACTAAATGGTGTAATCCACGCTCATCAGTTGAACCAATGTACATACCAGGACGCTTTCTAACATGCTCTAATCCTTCAAGGACTTGAATGGAGCTGTCATCATAAGTGTTCTTAGCCATTTAATCACTCTCTTTCCAATCATATTTTTTATATTAACATAAAGGGGGATTATTCTCAATGAAATAAAAATATTTTTATAATTTTTATTTATTTAATAAGATTTTTTTATTATAAAATGAAATTTTATAGTTTCTTGTTATAAATAATTTTGACTATGGATTTTTCTTATAGTATAATCTTTTATGTTTAGAGGTAATGTTTATGAATTTTTTGGATACAATTACTACTACTGTTGAAGCATTAGGAAGAACTTCTTCAGGTGATGTAATAAATTATATTATTTGTGTATGTGCAATCATAATATCATACCTAATAGGTTCTATACCTTTTGGAGTTGTTATAGGTAAACTTATATGCCATAAGGATATTAGAGAATATGGTAGTAAGAATATAGGTTCAACAAACGCAATCAGAGTATTAGGTAAACCAGTTGGATTCTTAGTATTCTTCTTTGATGTATTTAAAGGTGCTTTAATTATATTAATAATGATGCTATTAAAAGCTTTAAATGTATATCATACACCAATAGAATATTTATGGTATGGTGCTGCAGCAATTATAGGACATTCATTCTCAATATTCTTAAAGTTTAAAGGTGGTAAGGCTGTTGCAACTTCATTAGGAGTTGTATTAGTATTATCTCCTATGTCAGCAATTAACTGTTTAATTGTATTCTTACTTATTTTATATATTACAGGTTATGTTTCACTTGCTTCTACAGGTGCAACATTAACAGTTGTTACAACAGGCTGGTTATTATTCGCATTTGGTCTTCCTTATGGATCATCTACTAATTTTTTAGAATACTATATTTCAAATCCAGGATTAGGATTATGTATTCTATTCTGTGTAATGGGATTATTAATAATCATTAAACATATCAAAAATTATAAGAGATTATTAAATGGTACAGAATCTAATTTTAAGAAAGCAAAAAAAGAGAAAAAAGAAGCTTTAGCAAAAGCTAAATTAGAAGAACAAAATAATTTAGAAAATAAAGAAAATCTAGAAAGCTAATTTCTAGATTTTTTTATGCGTTAAAAAAGAGGTCCTAAATGACCTCTTTTCTAACGTTTAATTATTCTTCAACGATTGCATCTACAGGGCATACACCTTGGCAAGAACCACAATCAATGCAAGTATCAGGGTCGATATGAGAAACATCTTCTACTGTAATTGCGTTAACAGGGCATTCACCTGCACAAGCACCACAAGCGATACAAGTATCTTCCATAACTTTTCTAGGCATAATAAAATCCTCCTTTATTCTTGGTACTTTAATTATAGCATTTAAAAGTTTAGTTAGTCTATAATAACATAATATTGAATTTATCATATTTTAAAATTTATATTTTAACTATATAATAAGAATTATAATTAACAATTGAAAATAAATATTATAAAGTGTAAAATATAGACGTTGAGGTGAAATACTATGTGGTTAGAAATTTGGCAATTTATAGTAATTGTTTTATTACTTATTATTGTAGTCGGAGTTGCAACTTTCTTTATTACAAGAAAGATATTCGAACGCACTTTAGAAAAGAATCCACCTATTAATGAGGATATGATTCGTGCTATGATGACTCAGATGGGTCGTACACCATCAGAAAAGCAAGTTCGTGCTGTTATGAATAGTATGAACAATGCTAAGAAAAATTCTGAAAAGAAAGACTAATGATAAAGAGGTTCATGTTATATAAACTGAACCTCTTTTTTATTCTTATAAATTTACAATTCTACCAGATACTTTTCCACTATTTACTAAATTATAAATATCATCATATTCTTCTTTTGAAATATTAGATATTTGTTTATTTTTATATGAAAAGTATCTAATTTCTTCTTCGTTATCTACTTTAAATTTGACTTCATAATAATAGTTTCTATCTTCTTGATTATTTGTGATAACAACTCTTTCATATACATAAGTATATGATTCATATTCAATAGAATCATTAACAAATTCTTCTTCAATTAATTTTTTACATTCTTCTAAACCATCATTATATGAATTCATATTACAAGAAGATAATGTAAACAAAGTTATGAAAGCAAAAATTATTGCAATAAAACTAAATTTCTTTTTCATCTTTAGATTCTCCTTTTTCTATTGATTGTAATCCATAGATTTTTAAGTACCTTTTATATGCTTCTTGATCCGAATAAGAATCAATTTTTTGTCTTGCAACCTTAATAAATTTTAATGAAAGTGGTATATCAAATATACCTGCAACAATCATTATTATTCCGATTGTAAGAATTGTTTTATCATAATTATAAATAATTAAAAATAAGCCAACACCAATAAAAGTAATACCAAAGATAATTAAAATTATTGCTAATACTAATATTAATTTTCTTTGGTGACTTCTATATTTATTGGCGTATAATTCTTGATTATTATCTGCCATATTTAAATCACCAAGGAAATTTTATCATAATTAATTTAAAAATAATAGTTTATTCTTCTGCTTTATAAGCTTTCTTTAAATTTTCTTGAACATTATATGGAGCTTCTTCATAGCCATAGAACTCTCTATTGAAGAATCCAGAGCCTTGTGTAATACTCTTTAAGTCATTTACATATTCTAATATTTCAGCCTCAGGTACTACCGCTGTAATCTTTTGGTTACCTGTAGATGAAACACCCATATCAATAACTTTAGCTCTTCTTTGATTTAAGTCTGATAATACAGCACCAACATCATTAGAAGATACATTAACATTTATTAAGCACATAGGTTCTAAAATAACTGGCTTACAATTAAAGTATGCATCTTTAAATGCTAGCTTTGCAGCCATCTTAAATGCTAGTTCATTTGAATCAACTGGGTGATATTTACCATCCTTTAATATTGCATGAACGCCAATTACTGGGAATCCTGCAAGTAAACCTTTTTCTAGTGCTTCAAAGAATCCCTTTTCTACTGCAGGGAAATAATTCTTAGGTACTGCGCCACCAAATACTTCTTCAGAGAATGAAGATGTTTCTTGAGGTTCGAAATCCATTTCAACAACACCATAGAATCCAGAACCACCAGATTGCTTAATATATCTACCATTACCTGTTGCTCTTGCTCTAATTGTTTCACGATAAACAATTTTCACATCTTCAACATCAACCTTAAGCTTATAAGTATTATTCATTCTATCAAGAATATAATTTAAGTGTCCTAAAGATGTTGTACCAATAAGCTGTTGGTTAGTTTCGACATTTCTCTTTAATTCTAGTGAATCATCTTCTAACATAAACTTTTGGATAACCTGACTCATCTTATCCTCATCAGCCTTAGAATGTGGTACTAAAGCCTTATAGTAAACTGCACTTGGTGCATTAATCTTAGGATATTTAACAATATTCTTAGGATCAGATAAAGTCATTGAAGTTTTTAAGCCATCTATTTTAGTAACTGCACCGATATCGCCAGCATGAATTTCTTTAATTGGATTTAGCTTATTACCACAGATACTATATAATTGAGATATAACTACAGTCTTATCAAGATCTGATACATATAATGTATCTCCTTGCTTAATAACACCAGAATTTACCTTAAATATAGATGTGACTCCACTATATGGATCTACATTTGTCTTAAATATAAATGCTGATGCTGGTTCCTCATCAACAGTTTTTCTTTCTACGATATTAGAATTGTTATCTTCTGCATTAAGTGGCATTAAATCACTTGGATTTGGAAGATAATCAATAAACATTTGAAGCATTGTATGAAGACCAATATTTTTAGTTGCAGAACCAACTAAGACAGGTGTTAATTCACCATTTAAAACACCATTTCTTAATCCAGTTTGAATTTCTTCTTTAGTCAATTGTTCACCACCAAAGAATTTTTCAAGTAATGCTTCATCAGTTGATGCAACGGCTTCGATCATTGTATTATGTAATTCAAATACCTTAGCTCTCTTTTCAGGATAAATTTCTGCATCAACACAATCCTTACCATTATATTTTCTTGCTTTTAAAGTTACACAGTTTACAAATCCATCAAATTCATCCTCATGTCCCATAGGATAACAGAATGGAATTGCCTGCTTACCTAACTTTTCTCTAATTTCATCTAAAATTTTTTCGAATTTAATATTCTCCTTATCCATCTTATTAACATAGATAATTGTTGGAATGTTTCTCTTTCTTAGCATATGATAATGCTTAACAGTTTGTACCTCAACACCTGCAGATGCGTTAATTACTAAAACTGCACCTTTACAAATTTGTACAGCCGCAATAGCTTCACCAACGAAATCATCACTACCAGGTACATCAATCAAATTAATCTTATATCCATTAAATTCAATTGGTACGATTGCTGAATTAATTGAAGACATTTTTGCCTTCTCTTCAGTTAAATAATCTGATATTGTAGTACCTTTTTCTACAACACCCTTTTCTTTACCTGTAGTAAGAGAATATAAAGACTCTACTAAGGTAGTCTTACCACTCCCTAAGTGGCCAAGTACTGAAATGTTTCTGATTTTTACATCAGCCATAAATATCACTCCTTT
>CACZRY010000015.1 GCA_902783745.1 uncultured Erysipelotrichaceae bacterium | reverse complement strand
TTTTAATTATTAATGAGTTATACTCAAAAATAGTTAAAGGCTTTTTTGGTTAGTGATTACATTTATGTGTGAATTTAGGATCAAATTTTAATTTGCCATCTAAGAAATCTTTTACTCTATCTTCTACAGAACCTTCATTACCATTAAGTATCTCTATATTTGCATCACTTAATGTCTTTACTGCATGATCTCCTAAATTACCACATATTAATTTTGAAACATTATTATTCTTAAGTAATGTTGCAAGAGTTTCATGAGAGTAATCTCCTGAATCTAAGAAAGAAGTAGATTTTATTTTACCATCTTCTATATTATATAATTTAAATAATCTTGTTTTTCCATAATGTTGGAATACTAAACCATTGTTATAGCATACTGCTAAAGTCAATTTAATCACCTCAAATTAATGATATATTATTTGATTTTTTTATTCAAGGTTACATAATGAAAAAATATGAAAACATTTTATGAAAAACACACTTTAATTCTATTGAAATTGTTGTGTTAAAGTGTTAAAATAAGTAAAATCAAAAATATTTATTTTACGGAGGATTTTATGGCATATTTTTATGATGAACCATCACATACATTTAGTGAATATTTATTAGTACCAGGATATACAGGTCCAGATAATATTCCTGCAAATGTAAGCTTAAAGACACCACTTGTTAAATATAAGAAAGGTGAAGAAGCTGCAATTACTATGAACATTCCACTTGTTTCAGCAATTATGCAGTCTGTATCTAATGATACATTAGCAATTGCTTTAGCAAAAGAAGGTGGAGTATCATTTATTTATGGTTCTCAATCTATTGAGGATGAAGCTCAAATGGTTAGAAAAGTTAAGAATTATAAGGCAGGATTTGTTGTATCTGATTCTAACTTATCACCAGATTCTACATTAAAGGATGTATTAGAATTAAAGGAAAAGACAGGACATTCTACTTGTGCAGTTACATCAGATGGTACTGCAAATGGTAAGCTTGTTGGTATTATTTCATCTAGAGACTATAGAGTATCTAGAATGTCATTAGATACAAAGGTATCTACATTTATGACACCATTAGATAAGATGGTTACTGCACCTGAAGGAACATCTTTAAAGGTTGCAAATGATATTATTTGGGATCATAAGCTTAATAACTTACCTATAGTTGATAAGGATGGCAAGCTTGTTGCATTCGTATTTAGAAAGGATTATTCTCAACATAAGGAAAATCCAAATGAATTATTAGATTCTCATAAGAGATATATCGTTGGTGCTGGTATTAACTCAAGAGACTATGCAGAAAGAGTTCCTGCATTAGTTGAAGCTGGTGCTGATGTATTATGTATTGATTCAAGTGAAGGTTATTCTTGCTGGCAAGCAGATGCTATTAAGTGGATCAGAAATAAGTATGGAGATACTGTTAAGGTTGGAGCTGGTAATGTCGTTGATGGCGAAGGATTCCGTTTCTTAGCAGATGCTGGTGCTGACTTTATTAAGATTGGTATCGGTGGTGGTTCTATTTGTATCACTCGTGAAACTAAGGGTATTGGACGTGGACAAGCAACTGCAGTTATTGATGTTGCAAAGGCACGTGATGAATATTATAAGGAAAAGGGTATCTATATTCCTATTTGCTCAGATGGTGGTATCGTATATGATTATCATCTAACTTTAGCATTAGCTATGGGTGCTGATTTCTGTATGCTTGGTAGATATTTCGCTAGATTCGATGAATCTCCTACAAATAAAGTATTAGTTAAGGGTACTTATATGAAGGAATATTGGGGCGAAGGTTCTGCAAGAGCTCGTAACTGGGCAAGATATGACTTAGGCGGAGATAAGAAGTTATCATTCGTTGAAGGTGTAGATTCTTATGTACCATATGCTGGTTCATTACATGATAACGTTGCATTAACATTATCAAAGATTAAGCATACAATGTCTAACTGTGGTGCTAATTCAATCTTAGAATTACAGCAAAAGGCTAAATTAACATTAGTATCAAGTGTATCTATCGTTGAGGGTGGTGCTCACGACGTATTAGTTAAGGATACAAATACTAATAATTAATCCATTCGTAAATTTATAATAAATGAAAGATTGGTTGCAGTAATGCTTCCAATCTTTTTTTATGGTATGCTGGGCATGTTATATGTCTAGAGTGAAAGTCCCAAGAGAGGTATTTACCGCCAAGTGTAGTGAACTACAAACCGAAAACAGCGATGTTGAGGGGAGGAAGTTATAAAAGCCACAATTTATAGTATACTTTTCGTTGCTTTTATGTCACAAAAAATATATAATATTTGTGACAGGACGTGGTTATATGAATACACAAGAATGTATAATAAACAAACTAAATAGTGAGGGTATAAATGTTTTTACAGTTAATGATTTAATTGGGATAGCTGATTATGATACGCT
>CACZRY010000014.1 GCA_902783745.1 uncultured Erysipelotrichaceae bacterium | reverse complement strand
TGTTAGAGTAAACCTCTGTATCAACAACTAAGATATTAACATCTTCGTTGTTTGCGATAACATGGTCTAATCCACCATAACCGATATCGTAAGCCCAACCATCTCCACCGATGATCCATTGAGAAATCTTTTGTAAGTAATCCTTTAAGCTTAAGATTTCTTCTGCATATTGAGCATTAATATTCTTCATAGCTTCAATAATCTTTGGAGCAAGTTCCTTAGTCTTAGCAGCGCTACGACGGTTTTCTCTCCATTCCTTACATAAAGCTGCAGCTTCAGCTGGCATTTCAGCTTCATGGTTAGCCATGATTGTTTGTAATCTATCTCTTAATGTTTCAACAGCCATTCTCATACCGAATCCGAATTCAGCATTGTCTTCGAATAATGAGTTAGCCCAAGCTGGTCCACGGCCAGTCTTCTTATCAACTGTATATGGAGAAGATGGATAAGAACCAGAATAAATTGAAGTACATCCTGTTGCGTTAGCAACTAACATTCTATCACCGAATAACTGTGATACTGCCTTAACATATGGTGTTTCACCACATCCACCGCAGGCACCAGAGAATTCGAACATAGGTTGTTTGAATTGAACGTTCTTAGCATTAACTGCCTTAGCAGTTGCAATATCGCCCTTGTATGAAACGTTATCTAAGAAGTATTGAGCAACAACTTCTTCCTTAGCTGCTCTAGACTTAGCCATAGAATGAGCTGTTAAAGCTGGGTTCTGTTCAAATTCACCAGTTTCAGCATTCTTAGTCTTCTTACCAGGACAAACTGTTAAGCAGACACCGCATCCTGTACAATCTAATGTAGAAATAGCTAAGTGGAACTTATATCCAGGGAATCCTGTAGCGTCTAAGAATTGTGCACCTTCTGGAGCATTCTTAACTTCTTCTTCATCACATAAGAATGGACGGATACAAGCATGTGGACATACGAATGCACACTGATTACATTGAATACAGTTAGAAGATGTCCATAGAGGAACTGCAGTTGCAACTCCACGCTTTTCCCAAGCAGCTGTACCAGGTTGCATTGAAGCACCTAAATCAAACTTCTTGAATGCAGATAATGGTAAAGAGTCACCCTTAATTGAATTCATAACGTCAGCAATTTCTCTAACGAATTCAGGTCTCTTTGGATCAACTACTGGAGCAACATCAGGTAAGTTAGCCCATTCAGGTTTAACTTCAACTTGAACTGGCATAGATCCACCTAAGTCAATTGCTAAGTAGTTTTGATCAACGATATCTTGACCCTTCTTTAAGTAAGTCTTCTTAGCGAATTCCTTCATGTGAGTCTTAGCTTCTTCATAGTTCATGATGTTTTCATTTAACTTGAAGAATGCAGATTGGATGATTGTATTAACACCCTTTCCACCGCTAAATCCTGCTTGCTTAGCACCATCATATGCGTTAATGATATATAACTTAGCATGCTTTTGTGCTAATAATCTCTTATACTTGTTAGGTAATCTTTGTTCAATGTGGTCAGCATCAATTACTGTATTTAATAAGAATGTACCACCATCACGTAAACCATCGATCATATCGAACTTGTCAAGATATGCATCTGTTGTACAAGCTACGAAGTGAGGTTGGTTAACTAGATATGTTGAACGAATTGGCTTTTGTGAGAATCTGATATGTAATCTTGTAGATCCACCAGACTTCTTTGAGTCATATGCTGCATATGACTGAGAATAATATGTAGTATAGTCACCAATGATCTTAGAAATATTCTTACATGCACCTACGATACCATCTCCACCTAAACCGAAGAATAATAATTCTGTAGTAGATGGGTCTGCAACATCGATTGGAGCAGGAATAGGTAATGATGTATTCTTAATATCATCATTAACACCAATAACGAAATGATCCTTTGGTGTCTTCTTCTTTAAGTTTTCGAATACTGCATGAACCATATCTGGGTTAGTATCCTTAGATGCTAGACCATAACGACCAGCAACAATCTTAACGTCCTTATCACCATATTGATCAAATGCAGCCATAACATCTAATGCTAAAGGTTCATATAAAGAGCCTTGTTCAATAGTTCTATCTAAAACTGCAATCTTCTTTACTGTCTTAGGGAATGCTTGTAAGAACTTCTTAACAACGAATGGTCTATATAGGTGAACCTGAACGATACCAACCTTTTCACCATGAGCTGTTAAATAGTCAACAACTTCTTGAGCACATTGGTTAACTGAACCCATTGCAACAATTACTCTAGTTGCATTTGGATCACCATAATACTGATATGGAGTATACTTACGGCCAGTAGCCTTAGATATAGCCTTCATGTACTTTTCTACAATTGGATATACCTTTTCATATTGCTGAGCCTGTAATTCTCTTGTTTGCATGTAAACGTCATCGTTTTGTGCAGTACCAGCTGTTCTTGGATGTGCTGGGTTGATTGATCTAGCACGGAACTTAGCAACAGCTTCCTTATCTAATAATTTATCAAATACACTATAATCAATTGGTTCAATAGTATTAACTTCATGAGAAGTTCTGAAACCATCGAAGAAGTGTAAGAATGGAATACTTGCTTCAATAGCAGAAAGGTGAGCAACACCAGCTAAATCCATAACTTCTTGTACAGAGTTAGAGCATAACATTGCGAAACCTGTCTGACGACAAGCCATAACGTCTTGGTGATCACCGAAGATAGCAAGTGATTGTGCTGCAAGTGCACGTGCTGCTACGTGGATAACACCAGGTAAGCATTCACCAGCAATCTTATACATATTAGGAATCTTTAATAAAAGACCTTGAGATGCTGTATAAGTTGTAGTTAAAGCACCAGCCTGTAATGAACCATGTACAGAACCAGCTGCACCAGCTTCAGACTGCATTTCTACTACCTTTACTGGCATACCAAATAAATTCTTTCTTCCTTGAGCTGCATATTCATCAGTATACTCTGCCATTGGAGATGACGGAGTAATAGGGTAAATACCAGCTACTTCTGTGAAGGCATATGATGACCATGCTGCTGCATTGTTACCATCAATAGCCATTCTTTTAATTTCTTTACTCATATTATTCCTCCTAAATGAGATTTTTTTACATATCAATTATAAAACTTATGAGATAAAATATCAATAAATTTAAGACAATATTTAATCAAAAAAGTATTAATTTTTTAGTTAGTTATTTTAAACTTTGTATAGTTATTAGAGTCTAACTCAAAATAAATAAAAGTATTTATTTTTTTATATTTTCTAAAACGTTCGATTTAATACAAGTTTAATTAATATAATTTCTTATTGAATTATTATTAAGAAAATTAAAAAAGATAAAAGTAATATCAAAACAATCGAAAATAGAATAATCAAAGCTTTATTACTTATTTTATCTAATTTTATTATTTCTTGTAATTTATAAACACCTAATGATATTAGACAAGTACCTAAAACTAACCCAACCATATATAATAATGTTTCATACCAAGGATTTACATAAACCTTAAAGAATGAGTATGGTGCAATTTCTGTTGGAATTACCTTTAAAATACATAGCAATAAAACTGGTATGCCATAAACCAATACTGGTATTACACTTAAAATAGTCTTCCATAAGGAAATCTTTTGATTATTAAAGAATATAAAACCTATTAAAGTTAAAATTGGATTTAATGCATGTAATACTATAAGATGATATCCTCTAAATACAACTAAACCACCTTGTGGCATTAAAACAAATAACACTACAAGTAATATTAGCATTTCTGAAGATGTTGCAAGTAAATTTAATATAAACAGCCAAGATGGTGTTTCTTCTTTTTTATTAAGATGAATAGATAAATATATTATTGATATTATAGAGACAATGATATTAAATATATTTCCATCATTTGTAAAAAATCTAAACAATAAGATTTTATCATCTGCTATATAAAAAGCTCTTGTTAATGCAGAAATACCTAGTATCACTACTAGTGCATTTATAACTATTAATATTAATTTAAAATACTTTGTTCTCATATAATTTCACCCGACAAATTTATTATATCATGAAAAAAAAGATGGTATCAACACAAAAACGATACCATCTTATTTATTTAATTATGCAATTGTTATGTTAGTAATTGAAACTGACTTAGGGTTTGATGCAGCCTTGCCAGATGTAACTACAACCTTAATAAATGCTGTAGTTGAAACCTTTGTACCTGTAATAGTAAATGTAGAATTTGAATTATTAGTTGAAGTAGTGCCTGAACCAAATGTAGTCCATGTTTCTCCACCATCTATTGATGTATAAACAGTGAATGTTGTAGAACCCTTATCTGCAGTATTTGCAGTAATTGAAACTGTTGAAACAGATTCCATTGCAAATTCTGAAATCATTGTAATAGGCGCATCTTTAGAAATTGATTGAGTTAAGCCTGTAGCAGTACCTGTTGCACCTGTAATATCCCAACCAGTTGTAAAATCACCTGAATTATAAGATTTTAATGTTTCAACACCTAAATCTTTTAATGCAGCTTCTGCATTTTCTAACTTTTCATAATTTGTTACTAAAGCTTGTTCTTGTTGAGTTAATGCATCATAAGCAGTTCTTGCTTCATTGATTGCTGTAGCACTTGAGAAATCAATATTTGAAGGAATTGCTTCAATTGCATTATATGCATATTGAGCCTTTACGCTTGAAAGCTTTTCTGTATTTACAATTAAAGCCTTTTGATCTGCTGTTAATGCATTATAAGCATCAATTACAGCCTTAAGTTCTGCTTGTTGAGCAGTTAATTCAATTGCAGCTAATTTCTTATCAACATCATCAGCCTTAACTAAATTATTAAGTTTAGCTTCTGCTGCTTCTAATGTTTGATAATTTGTAACTTCAGCCTGTTGAGCAGTAGTTAATGCATTGTATGCTGTTCTTGCTAATGAAATAGCCTCAGCACTATCTAATGTAACTGTACCAATATTATTAATTAATTGGATACAGCCATCAACTGCATATGTCTTATATTCATTTTCTGCTTGAGTTAATACATTATAGTTAGATACACTTGCAGTAGAATCCTTTGCAATTAAAGAATTATAAGCGCTTCTTGCTAATGCAATTGCCTGAGAAGATTCACTTGAAACAGTTCCAATTGCAGAAATTAACTGTTCAACATATGCAATATTTAAGTCAATATATTCATTAAATTGATTATATGGATCTGTTGAAACTTCACTCTTAAAATCGCCTAAAGCTTCATATGCTGTAATAGCATTAGAAATAGCTTCATAGCAGCTATCAGTAAATGTAATCTCAGAAGGAATTAATGCGTATGCAGCATTGTATTCACTAATTAATTGTTCTTTTAATGCTTCAGAATCAAACTTTTCAAATGTTAATGATGCAATAGTAGAATCCTTATCCTTTTGACAAGATGTAATTGTATAAATACCAGGAGCAAGTACTACTGAACCATAATCACCGGCTACAACAGTACCATCTTCTTTTACAATTGAAATTGGATTTAATGCTGCAGTTGATGATGCAGAACCAGTTACTGTTAATGTAGTATAAGTTGATAACTTAAATGTAAGTCCCTTGCCACGAATCTTTGCTTCACCATTGCTTGAGCCTGTAATATTATTCCAAACAATATTATCAACTATTGTTGAACCCTTTGATGTAGGAATTGTTACAGTAAACACACCTTCAGATGGAACATTAACTGCATTTGCAGGTGTTACACCACTGAATCCTGAATCAACTATTGTTGCAGATGCCTTGTCTAGATTTGTTCTATAGCGAGAACCTGCATTCATAATTACTTCATGTCTTGCAACCTCAGGAGTTGTTAAATAGCAATCACTCTTATTCTTAGATTGATCATAATAGAATAATGTTGAATTTGTATCGAAATCTTTGAAGCTTGTTCCATTATAGTTACAAGAAGCTGATGCTGGAACAGATGTTTCTCTTGCATCTACTCTTGTAGAACCATCGCCATTGAAGCATTGAACATATGCATTATTGAATGCTTTAACTGCTCCACTCTTTAATTCAACAATTTGCTTGCATCCTTCATAATAATTTGCTTCCGCAAACATATATGCACCAGCTCTAACTGATGATACATATGATAATGCTGATTTAGAATCACTTGAATCACCATAAATATAATTGTTATAGAAGTGAATATTAGCTTGTCTTAATAAAGGCATTCTTGAACCACAGTTATACCAATAATTATGATGGAATGAAAGGTTGAACTGTAATGAGTCATCAGCTGAACCAACTAAGTTAGTCTTATGGCAGTATTCATAATAGTTATAAGACATTGTGAAATATTGACCACGCTTAAAGTCACATGAACCATCGCCTTCACCCTTATCAGATTCTGCAGGTTTTGCACAATATCCTGGTAAGAATGTATTATGGTGTACCCAGCATCTTTCAACTGACTTAGTAATTACACCATTTGATTGATCGCCTTCCATACCTAATGCATCTTCAGCGTATTTATCAAATGTTAAATTTCTTGCTTCAAATGATTTACCATAAGTGCCTGTTGTATCTGCTGAAATGAAATGGAAGCCCCATCCTTCAATAATAGCATCATCACCAACACCTTCAAGTGTTACATTTAATAAGTTCTTCATACGAGCCATCATACCATTATCGCCCTCTGAACCACCAAGCTTGTATGAATCATAAACAGTTAAGCCTTCTGGTGCAGTTACTTCTCCTACAAATCTAACTACAATTGGATGTTCAGTTCCTAATTGTGCAAATCCAAGGCTTGAACCATTTGGATCGTATGTATCTGATGTTTTCCTACCAGTCTGTGGTTCATAAATATTTCCTTTAGAGTCCTTTTCAGCCTTAGAGAATTGTGTATTATTTAACCACCAACCAATTGAATTAGCATCCTGTCCCATGTAATCATTTGTATAATATGATGGAATTTGGAACATTGATAATTCAGAATATTTTTCACAAATATC
>CACZRY010000013.1 GCA_902783745.1 uncultured Erysipelotrichaceae bacterium | reverse complement strand
AGATAAATAAGAAACTGGAACTAATGCTGTATGAGAACCATTTAAAATCTTAACCTTTCTTTGCTTATAAGGTACGATTGAATCAACAAATAAAACATTTAATCCAGCCTTTTCAGTTGGGAATGCCTTCTTTAATGCTTCTAGATTAGCCTTTGCTAATTTAGCATCATCACCAACTGTTTGTGCATCGATGCACCATAAGTGGAAAATTTCACCAACAACCATATTTTGATCTTGGTATCCTAAATCTAATTGGAATTCATTAGCTTCATTTCTTGGATAACCTGGAACGATTCTATCTACTAAAGTGTTATAGAACTTGTTTTCAGTAACAATCCAATTGATGAAATCCTTATTCATATTGTTGTGTTCAGCTAATTGAACTAAAGTCTTCTTTAATGTATCACCATTGTGATCGATTAATTCACATGGAATAATGAATAAACCCTTCTTGCAAGTGTTATATCTTCTTTCTAAGAATGCTAAAAGCTTTCCTGGATATGAATTAGGGCACTTAGAGAAGTCTGTATCATTTGGATCAAATGCGATACCAGCTTCTGTAGTATTAGAAATAACGAATTCAACATCAGTTGATTCTGCATATCCTAAGAACTTTTCATATTCTTCGAATGGATTTAGGGCATCTTGTACTGCCTTAATTACTTCATGAACTCTAACAGCCTTACCGTCTTGTAAGCCTTGTAAATATAATGTATATAAGTCGTCAGCTTCATTTAATTCCTTAACACGTCCAAAAGGCATTGGTTGTACTAAACAAACACCAGCATTGAAATTTGTGTTCTTGTTTGTTTCATTAACAATCCAATCGATGAAAGCACGTAAGAAATTTCCTTCACCAAACTGTACGATTTTAACCTTCTTAGGTTCCTTTTTATTTACCTCGTTAATCTTAGGTAATTCATTAACATTAGTAGCCATTTTTAAATTCCTCCAATTTTAATGTATCCGTTATGGATACCTTTCTAGCCATAATAAATTTTAACACTTTATTTTTTAATAGTCAATGAAAAGAAAAGTCAATAATTAGACTCAAATTCCCATTTCTTAAAACAATATTTTTTTGTAATCGATTGCCAAAAAATTTTAAACAATTTTATTTAAAAAAATCTGAATTTTTATATAAA
Source organism: uncultured Erysipelotrichaceae bacterium (assembly GCA_902783745.1). Lineage (GTDB taxonomy): Bacteria > Bacillota_I > Bacilli_A > Acholeplasmatales > Anaeroplasmataceae > Anaeroplasma. The sequence continues at coordinate 8,374 of CACZRY010000013.1, read as the reverse complement.
TATTTGTATAAATACAACAATTAACAACTGTAAGTTTTATTATTTATGATATGTTTCATTATTATTTATCTTAAAAGCTCTATAGATTTGTTCTAACAATATTACTTGCATAAGCTTATGTGGAAATGTCATTTTAGAAAAGCACAAATGATAATCTGCACTATCTAATACCTTACTTGATAAGCCTAATGAACCACCAATAATAAAGGAAATGTTTGAATTATTATATGTTTGTATTTGACTTATCTTTTTTGCAAGTTCTATAGATGTAAGCATTTCACCCTTTAAATCTAATACAACCTTATAAGAATTAGAAGGTATAACACCTAAAAGTCTATCCCCTTCTATATCTTTAATTTGATTTTCAACCTCAGCACTTGCGTTAACTGGTGTTTCTTCATCTTTTACAGAAAAGAATTCTACCTTAGTATATTTAGATAATCTTTTCTTATATTCATCTATTGCATCAATAAAGTACTTTTCTTTTATTTTACCTACGTAACAAATATTTATCTTCATTAAATCTCATGCTCCCTTTCAGGATATGGATGTAAAATTACAAATTCAACACCATTAGTATCTTTATTAAAATCCTTAAAAACTCTTTCTCTTGTTTTTACTATAATATCTGATAAATTGCATTCTTGTGATATATGTGCATGCATTACAAGCTTAGTTCTATCTCCTATGCTTTTAGCAAGTGTTACCATTGAATCCTCATTTGATAAATGTCCTGTATCAGATAATATTCTTCTTTTTAGGATATAAGGTCTTTCTGAATGCATTAGTATTTCAGGATCATGATTAGATTCTAAAATATATGCTTCTGCATTATATATTGTAGGTAAAAGTCCTTCATGTACATATCCTGTATCTGTTATAAAAACTAAAGTCTTTCCTTCGCTTTTTAATATATAACCGCATGATTCTTTAGCATCATGGAATGTTTTAACAGGAGTTATTTCAAAGTCATCTAATATTATTTTATTATAAACTAAAGCTTCATCTTCTCTTGTTAATATAACAATATGACCTGATGTTATATATTTATCAAGCTTATCTGTAAAATTAGGCTTATTTTTAAATTTATCTTTTATACCTAAAAGTGTACCTTTAGTCATATAAATATGTCCTTGATATACATTCATTATTGCAGGGAATCCATTGACATGATCTATATGCTCATGAGTTATAAAAATACCATCTATGTCTTCTATTTTTAGATTAAATTTTAACAAGTTTTCTACAATAGATTTTTTATTAAGACCTAGGTCAATAATAATATTAGTAAAGCCATTTCTTACTAATGTAGTGTTACCACTTGAATCTGAAGAAAATACATCTATTTTCATTTTTAAATCACCGACTATGATTATAGCATTTATTATAAGTTTTATAAATAATTAAATGCTTTTTATTTATTAATTAATAAATATCAGTCTATTTTTCTAACAAAAAATGTGTATTTTTTTCATAAAAAATCATATTATTTTTAGCCTCATTTTAAGTCCAAAATCTTCGCGTGCCCACGCGTGTGTGCGTTATTTTATTTAAGATGAACTTTTTTGTCCAAAAATAATACGATTTTCAAATTTGTTTTTTCGTTGATTTTTCAAATCAATAATGATATGATATTATTTGCTATAGTTTAATTTTTTGTAAAGGAGTTTTTTAGCATGAGCAAAAATAATAAAAAAGCAAAAAGAACATGTAGTGCAATCATGTTAGGTGCTTTAGCAATAACACTTTCATCATGCTCTGGTGCAACTAACACTATGGTTCCTGATTATGCAGGAAAAACATATGTATCTAGTGGTGATTACACAATTACTAACGGAGAATTATGGGATGAACTAAAGTGGAGTGCTTCAAGCGTATTAGAATCTAAGATTCAAGAAGTTGTTATTATGGATGAAATCAAATCAATTGATTACGTACTTAATAATAGCTATGATGATATCAAGGATGATGAAGAAAAGCTTAAGGTTATTTGGTCAGTAAATGATTTAGGCGACGATAACCAAGCTGGAGATGATGTAGATAAAGAATGGGAGTCAAAAGACGACCTTACTGAAGAAATCTTCAATGAAATTAAGAAGAAATATACAGAAAGAATGATTGACTATGTTGTACAAGACATATTCAATTTAACATTCAAGATTGATAATTACTTTGAAAATGTAGCCCTACTTACTGATACATTAAGAAATACTGCTATTCAAAAATATGTTGATGGTATTTATTCAAGCTATCAGAAGAGTGAAACTGCAACAGGTGTTACATTCAAAGAAATTATTGATACTGCAACACAAAGAATAATAGATGCATCAAAGGATGAAAAGCTTGATGACATCGATTATACAGGTGAAGCTTCTAATGCTTACGATGTGTCAGGTTTATTAGATATTGCACAAAGCTTGACTGAATTATATTATCCAACATACGCTAAAGAATTATATGCATATGAAGGTACAAGAACAGATGCTGATACTAAATTAGCAGAGGATACAGATGATGACGATGATGAATTTGGATATTTTGCACATTCAACATTCATCTCTAAGTACAAAACTAAATACATCAATACTTATGATGTTAACTTCTTACAAGTTGGTTTTGCATCTGAAACTGAATTTGATAATACTCTAAGAGCATTTGGTATAAGAATTTATAACAAGAAGTATTATTTCATTAAGGATAATGCTGATAATGGTTATGGAAGCTATCTTGATAGCTCATCAAGAATGACATATGATGAATATGTTAAATATTATGATGATTTCGCTAATAGTGATTTAACAACTGAAAATGGTGTTATTGCTATTACTGATGAAGCTATTCTTCCAATTTATGTTGCATTATATAACTACGTATATGGTGGTTATAGAGATTCAATTAAGGTTAGTGGTGTTTACGATTTTGAAACTCCAAATGATTTACAAGATTTAAGAAAGCTAACTTATAATATTATTGATGCATATACTACTGTTAATGTTAAACAAAAGTATCAAGCTTTAGTTCAAGCATTAACTGAAATGGATGAATTCTGTCATACAGCTGATTATGTTAACGATACATATTCTAACGCAACAAAGTCATATGTTTATGATACATTAAAGCTTACTGAAGATGGTTCTCATGAAAACCAAAATGATCCTGATGCTAAAAAGCCAGTTGAATCATTACAAAAGAGATATTCTACTTCTGCACAATCAACAACTGCAGGATATTCTATTTTCTATAAGTTTAATGATCAATTCCAAGAATTAAACAATCCAAATTCTGACAAATATGACAAAGAAGCATATACTGAATCTTTATATTACAATAGTGATTTATCTAATAACGAAATATTCGAACACATTAAGAGCAATAAAGAATTATATACAACTATTTATGATTTATTAATTGCTGATCAAGTTTCAAGTGATGACTTAACAAACTATGTTTCAAATAAAACATCTGATGTTAAGGTTAAGATTTATGTTGAAGCTGTAGAAATAAGCTATGCTAAATCACATTCTGATTATTCCTCTACACATATTGCAAACAAAGATAAGAATATATTAGCAACTTTATCTTATAATGGTACAACTTATAACCTACCTATCGTTTCTGAATTATCTAAAGATGATTCAAACGCATTAAGATGGGCTGGTACTGATAAAGTATATGGTGTATTTGATGATTTAGAATTAGCAAATGGTCCTACTACTGCAATTACATTATTAACAAGAAAGATTATTAAGGATACAGATGTTTATAAGGAAGTTAAGAATAATAGTGAATATTATTCAACTTACAATGATTACATCAACAATGTATTAACTAATTTCGCAAATGGTGGTCTTGCTTCTTCTGGCTATGATTCATCAATTGGTAAATATAATTTCTTAATGTTATATTTCCACGATTCAGATATTGATTCAATTATTAACAATAACTTCTATGTTAACTTAGCATCAGCTAAATTATTAACTGATTATTCTAATCAAACATTAGCAAGCTTATTCAAGAAATATGCTGAAATCGCATATTCTAACTACTTCTCTTTAGTTGCAACAAGAATGTATGTATACTTTGATCAAGATGGAGACGGCGAAGCTGACGAAATCGATTATACATACGATAGTGAAACTGGAGAAATTACTATTGATGCAGATTCTTGGGTTTATGAAACAAAAGAATTTGACTTAAATGATAATGGCGTAATTGATGCTGGTGAAGAAGCAGTTACTTATGAAGTAATTTGCAAGAGCTTAATTTATAAGGTTTATGAATTAATCGCATCTGATCCTACATCTCATACTGATACTTTATCTTCATTAGTAACAGAAATTCAAAATGCTTCTAAGGCAAGCTACTCACAATCTATTACATCAGCTGATAACACTTGGGCTAAATATAAAAAGTTAGGCTTAAATGTTAAGACTGAAGATGTTACAGTAACTAACGCAACAATTCAAATTGATTTCAATTTAAAGCAAAGATTATTTGATTATGCTAGAGGCTATTCTGGTACTGAAGATGCTAAGACTAAGACATATCAATATTATTTAGAAGATTCTTCATCATATCCTACATGCTATATTGAAGGTTTAACTTCTGATTCAGTTAACTCAAGCAATGTGAATAATGATATTATCTTCACAAATGATGGATATAATCTTATTTTAGTTACAAGTGGTACTAAGGCATCATCTGCAAAATTCTCAATTGATGATTATGAAGATGATATGCTAACAAATATCACATTATATTACAATGAACAATATGTTACAATTGATAACATTTATAACGAGACAGATGAATTAAATGTTAACCAAATTATGTTATATTTAATAGATTACGCAATTAATCAATCATCTACTCTTGCTCCATCAAGCTTAGCAACAGCATTCTCATCATTCCTTGAACCTATTTATACTAAGTACACAGGAACTGATACACAACGTATTGTTAACCTTTCATTCATAAAGGCTGCAACAAACTCAACTGAAAGCTTATATGATGTTGTTAAATTCGAAACACATGATAACTTCAATGGTACTGATGGTGTATTAAGCAAATTAATCACAATCTATCAAAATACTGCTGATGATTATTCATTCATAGTAAAAGATACTACTGGTACTTCAGATATATATCCTGACTGGTGGGAAACAATTGAGTCACTTGTTTCAGAATTCATTCAAGTAGGAGGTAATGATAATGAAGACTAAAAAATTCATAGCTATAGCTGCATTATCAGCTTTAGCAACAGTAACATTAACATCTTGTTCTTCTACTTCTCATAATACTACTACACCTTATGGTTCTTTATATAATTCATTAAATGATACAATTGCTTCTGCAAATAACAATGAATACAAGTTAAGCTTAAAAACATTCTATAACTCATTAAAGAAGAATGGTAATCAACTTGTTACTCAAAATATTCAAAAAGCATTCTATCATACTGAATATGATGCAATTTCTTTAGTATTAGCAAATGAAAACTATAATTCATTAACAGCTGATGAAAAGGCTACATTAGATGAAGCATACCTTCTAAAGAAGGATGATTCATCAGATCCTTTATTCAAGCTTACTGATGATACAAATTACAAGCTTAAAGATGGTACATTAGGTACTAGAAGCATGTATGATGAAATAAGACAAAAGTTATTACAAACATTAAATAAAGCAATTTCTTCTGCTATCTTCTCTAAATCATCAATTGAGGCAATTGAAGATTTAAGTGATGATGATTTCAATAACGCAATTGAAAAATATGTAGATACAGTAAGATTACAAGGTGTTGAATTAACAGTTGATGAAATCAAAGATAATTTAACACTTGATGTAACTAAATCATCATATTATTTAGATGATATTTCTGATATCCCATGCTTTAGCTTAGCTTTAATTAATAAGTTAACTAATGAAATTTCAGATGACTTAATCAATGAAGCTGCTGATTTAAGTTCAAAGAAAGCATTATATAAGATTGCTGATGAAGAATATATCTTAGATGAAGAAAACTCAACTAAGAAGAAAAATACTAACTATTTATTCAAAGATTCTTCTATCGAATCTAAATATGATTCTACATATAAGACTTATGGTTCTTATAAAATCTTAGTAATCCAATTTAACTCAAGAAGAGAAGCTGAATTAGCTATTAATGCTATTACAGGTTCTACTAAAATAAGTGAAGATAAGGATGAAGCTTTAAATCAATATGTTGACTTATATAAGGCATATTATGGCTATAAGACTGATTCTTCATTTGATGTAGATACATTTAAAACTACAACAGAAAAGCCATTCTATTATCAAGTTAATGAATATGAAAATGAATTAAGTGATATTAATTCTTCTATCAAATCATTAATTACTGATGATTTAGAAGATGGCACATATTTAACTGAAGCAAGAAACATTAATAACAAATATGTTTTAGCTTATAGATATGAAACAATTTATGATTATCATGAAGCTGATGGTGATGAATTAGCTTGGGGTTCAACTGAAATGACTGATGAAATTCAAGCTGAATTAACTAAGAAGATTAAAAAAGATTTAATCAATAGTAATGCATCATCATATAGAACAACAAACTTCAATAATATATTAGAAGAAGCTTGTGAAGATGATGATTTAAAGATTTATGATCCATATTTCGAATATCAATTTGAACAAACATATTCTGAACAATATAATTATATTTCTGATTCAGTATCTAATACTGATAATAATATCTTTACATTAGAAATTGATGGTAAGACTATTTCTTACACAGTAGAAGATTTCTATAAGGATGCTGCATTAAAATATCAGGATACAATTATTACTACATATTTTGAATTAGAATATGCATACCAATACTATGATGAATTCGTTAAAGCATCTTATATTAGTGATGAACTTCATGATGATAATAGTAGCTCATTATCTGATGCTATAAAGGATTTCAACAAGAACAAGAATTCTTCTTATCCTTCATACATTGGTGAAGAAACATACTTATTATTAGCTTATGGCTATGATAATTATGATGATGTATTAAAATATTATTATGATGCTAAACAAGCATTAACAACTTATAACAGTATTCAAGTATTTGAAGAATGGAGAAATGAAACTGCAAATGAAGATGGAACATATTCTATTTCTTCTATTGCTAGTGAAGAAGGCTCTATCTTAGATAATATCTTAAAAACTGGTAATGCTAATTATCAAGATATCTTCACAATCAATATTGATCATATCTTAATTAATATTGATGATGATGGAGATGGAAGTCCTGATGATCCAGATGAATTCTTAAAGGATAAGGATGAAGCATTCGTTACTAAGTTTGAAAATGCAGTTGTAGAACTTGCAAAAGCTATTTATGACGAAGCAATCTACATTAATAATAATTATGATATTACAACTTATAAAGATGTATTAACAACAATTAAGACAAGATTCAACCAAGGAAAGAATCTATTAAGTAATCCAACAGCTTCATGGGATGATTATAGAGCTGAATTCCCATTCTTATTAACTGTTGAAGCTTTAGGTGATATTACTGAAGAATCTTCTTCTAATTTCGTTACTGCATTCAAGGATTATGTTGAAGCTGCATATAAGTATGTATCAAATGCTTCAGATATTGAATCTGAATATGAATATGGTGCATTTATATTTGTAGATACAACTACATTTGATGATGAAGATATCACAGGTTATTATGCTGGATATGACGATGATGATGTATTTACATCAACTATGGATTCATCAAAGATTACAGTTGATACATTATGTAAGACAAATTATGGTTACCATATGATTGTTATGAATTCATATAGCCAAGCTGCATCAACAAAATATACTGAATCTGATGATACATTAAATATTCAATCAGCATTAGAAATTATCTTAAGAAGCTATACTGATAATGATGATAATTCTCAAAAGGTTACAGTTACAACTGATTCATATAACTCATATACAAATCAGGCATCATTTACACAATTATTTATCTTCTTCGTTCAAAAGTTAAATTCACAATCTAATACACTAGATAGTGATAAATATCAAATAATCTCTAAATTATTCACATCAGTTATCGAAACTTATACTTCTGATAACTTCAAAGCATTTAGATTATTAACTCATATTAATAATCTTGATGATAAGGGAATCGTTATTGATTATGAGATTGCAGGTGTTAAATTATCTTCTAACTTAATTAACGCTAAATTAACTGCGTTAGCTGGTCTTGTTACTTCATATGATGAAGATTCAGACTATATTAAGTGGGTAGATGGTACATACACTTGGGATAGACCAGACGGTAGATAAAATCCAAAAGGACAGGTTAACCTGTCCTTTTCTTTTTATT
>CACZRY010000012.1 GCA_902783745.1 uncultured Erysipelotrichaceae bacterium | reverse complement strand
TTACCACTCCCTAAGTGGCCAAGTACTGAAATGTTTCTGATTTTTACATCAGCCATAAATATCACTCCTTTTTTTGAAAACGTTTTTATATACTATATTATACCATGTAATAACTATTTTTAAAATAGCTTTTATAAAAAATAAAAGATGTCTTAAAGACATCTTTATCTATTCATTAGATACATTTTTATCTAAATCAACATTTTCATTTTTAGTTTCATTATCAACTTTATCATTTAAAGTATTATTTTTCTTTTTCTTTTCAGACACTAATCCAAGAATAAATGATAACGCAATACCAAAAGCTAACGCAAATACTCCTAAAACAATTCTCCAAGGCTCATTTAAAAGTGATGGATAAATATAACCATTACCTGCCTCTACTGCTTCAGGTGTTATAGTAGAATTATTTGTAAAATAATTAAAGAATATACAAACAATTGAACCAACAACAAATCCTATTATTGCATAATAGCTTCCAATAGGGAATTTAATCATAAGCTTTCTTATTATTTTTGCGGCAGGAATAATACCAACTAATATTCCAGCTGCAACAGGTAACGCAAATAAAATAATATCAGGCCATGAATGAATATGAACAATATTAGATATTGCTGTTAATAAAGGTTCATAATAGCCTAAGATTAAGAATATTAAAATGCCAGATACACCAGGTATTATCATCGCAAATATTCCAATAAATCCACATAAGAATAACAATAGATAATCTAACCATTGTAATTGATTATATGCTTTAGTTGTATCAGATTTAATAAAATAACCTAATAACATAAATCCAATAATTGCTGCAAATGAAATTAAAAATGATATAACATATTTAAAATTAATCTTTTTAATTACAGGCTTAATTGTACTAGGTAAGGTACCAATTATTATTCCTGCAAAACCACATATAGTTATAAAAGGTATATATTTTAATAATAGCTTTTTAATAACCATACCTCCACCTAAAACACCTACTGCAGTACCAATTAATAAAATTGCTAAAAATATAATAGATTTTTTAAATGTTTTTCTTATATTAGAAATACTTTCTAGAGTTTCATCATAAATTCCACATATTACAAGGGTTGTACCACCAGAACCTCCAGGAATCAAATTAGAAATACCAAACAATATACTTTTTAAAAATAAAATGAATTTATTAACCATAAAAATTTCCTCACAACAACGATTATAAACTATTTAAGATTATTTTTCAATTTCATCATAAAGCTTTGATTCTAAAATAGAATAAAATCTGTCATTTGCAATTATTATATGATCAAATAAATGTACATTTATTCTCTTAAGTATTGATGCAATATCTTTAGTCACTTCAATATCATCATTTGATGGATAAGGATTACCTGATGGATGATTATGAACCATAAAAATACCAGCACATTCTAAATCTAATGCTTCTTTTATAATTCTTTTTTCAGGAACAAAAACATTAGATACTTCATTATTCATAAATCTTTCCTTTTTTATAGGTACACATTTATTATTAACATATACTACAGTTAATATTTCCTTTTTTTCTAATATATAATCATTTTTTATATAATCATATAAATCTTTTGCATATAATAATTCTCTATCATCCCCACTAACCTCTAATACTCTTCTTGTTATCTCAAAAGCGGATAAAAGCTTAGTTGCTTTAGCCTCCTTAATTCCTTTAATATTCTTGAGTTCATTATAATTCATCATAAATAAATTCTTTAATCCATATTCACTTATTAATCTTTGTGATAAATCTAATACAGACTCTTCTTTTGTACCAACACCTAACATAATTGCTAAAAGTTCTATATCACTTAAACTTCTAACTCCATTTCTTAAAAGTTTTTCTCTTGGCTTTAAATCATTAGAAAGTAATGACATCTTCATAAAATAATCACCTCGGATTAAGATTATATAAGTTAATATAATATTTTAAAATTTTCTATTTTTGAATATCACATATTTTTATAAATAAAATAATAATTTAATCATTAAAAAATTAAAATGCTCAAAAATTTGAGCATTTTAACATATTATTTATTTAAATTCTTCAATAATTCTTTTTTAACATCAAAGCTTATATGGAATGAACCAAAGAAAACAATAATGTTATTATTAGAATAATCTATATTAGAAGCTAATTCTTCTATTGTATCAAATAAATGGTATGGTTTAGATAAGTTAGAAGCAATATCTTCTTTTTTAGTTTTTCTTACATCATCAAAATCAAAAATATAGTATTCATCTGAAACTAAATCTAAATTTTTAATTACATTAATATAATCTTTATCATTTAATGATTGATATATCATAATAACATGTTTATCATTTTTAACTCTTTTTAAGAATGAAACAATGTTTAATGATGCATCTATATTATGACCACCATCAATTATTATTAATGGTTCTTTTGATATAACTTCCATTCTAGATTTAACCATTGTGTAATAAATACCATAACTTAATATATCATAAGGTATATTATTTATTATATGACAAGAAGCCTCAATTGCGATTGCAGCATCATATGCTTGAAAATAACCAGGTATATATTTTTTATATTTATTATTTTTATAAATGAATTCATAATCATTTATAATCTCTAGGTTATCACATACATTAATTAAATTAATATTTCTTTTAGAAGAATAATCTTTAATTAAAGGATATAATTCTTTTTCTGATGTAATTAATGTTTTATTATTTCTTGTAATACCAAGTTTATTTAAACATATTTCTTCTTTAGTATTACCTAAAATAGACTTATGATCATATCCTACATTTACTAAAATAGATAATTCTGGGTCTAATGTATTTGTTGCATCAAAAGTACCACCAATTCCTACTTCAAATACACCATAATCTATTTCTCTATCCTTAAAAAACATCAAAGACATTAAAAAAGTTAATTCAAAGAATGATAATGAATCATTATATTTATTTATATAGTTATCATTAATCTCTTTTAATTTAGATGTATAATACATTACTTCACTATTAGATATAAATCTATCATTAATCATTATTCTTTCGTTAAATGATTCAATGTGAGGGGATGTAAATACACCTACATGCATACAATTTTTTAATATATTTCTTAAAAAATGGCATACCTCACCCTTCCCGTTTGTACCTGTAACGATACAAAGGGGATAGGTTGGATATAAATTATTTTCTATGATTATATTTTTTAATAAATCTAATGATTTATTTTTGCATCTTTTATCAAATAGATAATTTAATGCATCATTATAGCTATTAATCATTATATTCCTTTAAAGTCTTTAATACTTCTTCATACTGTGCTTGATATTCAGCTTGTTTAGCTTTTTCAGCATCAATCTTTTCTTTAGGTGCCTTAGATAAGAATTTTTCATTTGATAACATATTCTTACTACGCAATAATTCGTTTTCAAGTCTCTTCTTATCATCATTTAACTTCTTTATAACCTCATCCTTATCAACTAAGTCCTTAGTTGGTACATAAACCTTAGCCATAGGTAATACTACTGTTACATAGTCTTTTGGATCAATATCAGAAGTTAAGAATACTAAATTTCTTGGGTTAGTAAATTTAGTTAAATAATCCTTTGTTGATTCAATCATCTTTATTACATATTCTTTTTCAGAATAGATTGAAATATCAATTGGCTTAGATAATCCCTTAGATGCTTTATTTCTTTCATTACGTATTGCAGTAATAATTTCAATCATATCATCAATTGATTCGATTGCATCTTCGTTATTAAATCTTTCATCAACACTTGGCCAAGAAGATATAGTAATTGATTCTTCATTATGTGGTAATGCTTGATAGATTTCTTCTGTAATGAATGGTACAAATGGATGTAGCATCTTAATGATTGCCATTAATGTATGTAATAATACATTCTTAGTCATTTGAATATTTTCTTCATCATTAGATTGTAAATCTACTTTAGATATTTCAACATACCATGATGCAAAATCATCCCAAACAAAGCTATATAATGTTCTTGCAGCTTCACCAAATTCATATTTTTCCATGTTGTAATCAACATTAGAAATAACCTTATTTAATTTAGCTAAAATCCATTTAGATGCTAAATTAAGCTTAGATGGATCTATTTCTGTTGGAATGAAATTATCTCCTAAATTCATTAATACATAACGGCTAATATTCCAAACCTTATTTAAATAATTCCATGAAGATGAAATCTTTGTTTCATCATATCTTAAGTCTAAGCCTGGTGCGGAATTTGTTGTTAAGAAATATCTTAATGAGTCACAACCATATTTATCAATAACATCAAATGGATCAACACCATTACCTAAAGACTTTGACATCTTTCTTCCTTGAGGGTCACGAATTAAACCATGAATTAAAATATCCTTAAATGGTGCTTTCTTTGTAAATTCAACACCTTGGAATAACATTCTTGCAACCCAGAAGAAAATAATATCATATCCTGTAACTAATACATTAGTTGGATAATATCTTTCATATAATGCTGTTTTTTCTGGCCAACCTAAAGTTGAGAATGGCCATAATGCACTTGAGAACCAAGTGTCTAATACATCTTCATCTTGAACCCAACCATCGCCAGGACATTCAACCTGAACCTTAACATCATTACCCTTATACCATGCAGGAATTCTATGTCCCCACCATAATTGTCTTGATATACACCAATCCTGAATATCTGTTAACCAGTGTTCTAAAGTACCTTTAAAACGTTCAGGTACGAAACGATATTCATCATTTTCTAGAACTTGTTTTGCTAAAACATCCATCTTAACAAACCATTGCTTTGATAATCTTGGTTCAACAACAACACCAGTTCTTTCAGAATGTCCTACAGAGTGTACAATCTTTTCTTCCTTAATAAATAATCCAGCCTTAGCTAAATCTAGGCATAATTGCTTACGACAGCTAAATCTATCCATTCCTTCATACTTACCAGCCATCTTATTCATTGTACCATCTTCATTCATACATAATGGCATCTTAAGATTATGTCTTTTACCAACTTCAAAGTCATTAGGGTCATGTGCTGGTGTAACCTTAACAGCACCTGTACCAAATT
>CACZRY010000011.1 GCA_902783745.1 uncultured Erysipelotrichaceae bacterium | reverse complement strand
TTAATTATTGCTGCAACAGTTGTAGGTTTAATTCCATTATTAACTCAGGTTACAATCGAAAAGAGAGTTGTTCGTGATAATGTTTCAGAACAAGAAAAGAACGAATATTATGATAAGCATAGTGCAAATTCTGGTTGGAGATATGAAATTGATGGTGAAATAAATCCTTGGTATTATTATCAGGTTGGATATAATATGGAATATTTCCCATATTTATATGGATATTATAATGAAGGATATGAACCAGTATATTCAAATTCTTTATATTATTTTGTATATAGTAGTGTTGGTCATGGTGGAACACATGAAAAAGCTGATGGTAAATATAGTGTATTAGAAGGTAGTGCTATAGTTGATGAAGAATCTATAGTATATAACGCTCCTATAACATCATTATCAGTAAATGTTACATCCCTAGATTCAGAAACTAATAGAGCGGTTATTCAGGTTGCAGTAATTTATTATCCTGGTTATAAGGTTAGAATTGAAAATAAGGATACAGGAGAAGTTGTTACTAAAGATCCATTTGATCCAAAAGCAACAGATTATTTACTTGCGGTTGATTTAGGACTAGGTAATTATAATATTACATTTGATTATAAGGGTACAGGACTTATGAAGGTTTCAAATGTTATATATTTCTTATCAATTGTTTCTATGTTTGGATTTGCAATATTAGATAGCTTTTATATTATTGATAAGAAGAAAAAAGAATATATTAAATATTAATTTTTAAAGATGTAGAATAATTCTACATCTTTTTTATCTTTTTATGTTATAATTCTTATGATTTTAAAAATAATTGGTGGAATTATGAAAAAAGAAATAAAAAAAGAAATTGAAAGAATTGATTCTGATATTACTATAGGCTTAACAAAAGAAATGGTTGATTTAAGAATCGAAAATGGATATATAAATAAAAGTAATAAAAAGGTTGGAAAAACATACGGCCAAATATTTAAAGATAATATTTTAACTGTATTTAATGTTGTATTCTTTACTATCGCAATTATTTTTATTGTATTTATGATATTATTGCATCACTTAGGATATGATGATGAAGCTAAGAATTATTTCGGTTTTTCTAAATTTGTATTCTTAGTACCTGTAATATTAAATATGGTAATTGGTATTATTCAAGAAGTTAGATGTAAAAGAACATTAGAAAAAATGAAGTTAGTAACTGAATCACATTCTAATGTTATAAGAGATGGAAAAGAATACGATATATTATCAAGAGATTTAGTTATTGATGATATAGTAAAAATTAATTCTGGAGAACAAGCACAAGCTGACCTTATATTGAAAAAAGGTAAGGTTTCTGTTGATGAATCATTTTTAACAGGAGAATCTGATTTAGTAGAAAAGAATCCTGGTGATTTAATTTATCAAGGATCAATGATTATTGTTGGTGGTGGAGTTTGTAGATGTGAAAATGTTGGTGATGAAACATATACATCAAAGCTACAAACTAATGTTAAATCAATAGAACAGCATAAGAGTGAACTTATGACTGATATTAATAAAATAATACATTGGTTATCTATTTTATTGGTTATTATAATTTTTGTATGTGTTCTAACATTATGCTATAAGATTGCAAGATGGGGTGGAGATGGTTCACTTTGGGGAACATCTGATAAGGAAGTAGTATTAAAATTATCAGATCCAGTTACTTGGGGAAGAATAGTTGTAACATCAGCCGCTTTTGCGGTAGGTGTTATTCCATCTGGATTGGTATTAATGACATCAATTACTCTTGCAGTATCTATTGTAAAGCTTGCAAGAGAGAATACTTTAATTCAAGAATTATATTCACTTGAAAATTTATCTAGAGTTGATACTATATGTCTTGATAAGACTGGTACATTAACTGATGGTACAATGCGTGTTATTGATGTTAAATATTTTAAAGATAACAAAGAGGTAAATTGGCATATTAAAAACCTTTTAGGCTCACAAGAATCTATAAATCAAACATCTAAAGCTTTAATTGAAAAATTTGATACAAATAAAAATGTTGAATTTAAGGAATTAATTCCATTCTCATCAGCGATAAAATCATCTGGTTTAATATATAAATCAGGAGAAAAGCTATTACTTGGCGCACCTGAATATATATCTAGAGGTGAGTATGAGGATTATATTAATGAAATGACATCAAAAGGCTATAGAATATTATCCTTAGTATTAGATGGAGAACTTTTAGCATTTTATGTATTAGAAGATGTAATAAGAAGTACTGCATCTGATACTATCAAATTCTTTTATGATAATCATGTAGATGTTAGAATAATTTCTGGTGATAATGTTAAAACAGTATCTAAAATATCAGAATTATGTGGTGTAAAAGGCTCAGATTTAGCTATTTCACTTGAAGGAGTATCACTTGATGATTTAGAAGAAATTGTTCCAAAATATAAGATATTTGGACGTGTATCCCCAGAACAAAAGCAAAAGATAATAGAAATTTTACAACATATGGGAAGAAAGGTTGCGATGACAGGAGATGGAGTTAATGATATATTAGCCCTAAGAACCGCAAATGCATCTATAACATTTGAAAAAGCAACTGATGCAGCTAAAAGCTGTAGTGATGTTATACTATTAGATAATGATTTTTCTCATTTAAAAGAAGTTGTTGGACAAGGAAGAAGAGTTGTTAATAATATTACTCGTTCTTCAGTATTATTCTTAATGAAAACTATCGCAATTGCGTTATTATCATTCTTATTAATATTTACTAAAAAAGGACAAATGTGGTATTCACTTGAAAATATTTATTTACTTGAGGTTGCAGTAATTGCGTTAGGTGGATTAATGTTATCACTTGAAATGAGTCATGAGCCTATAAAAGGTAAATTTAGAATTAATGTTTTATCTAAAGCATTACCATCTGGCTTATTAATATTGATTGCGGCAATATTACCTGTTGTATTAAATGCTTTGCCAAAATTTTTTGGACAGCAACCTATTGTTTCAAATGAAAACGTAGGTGCATTAATATCTATATTAACAGTATCTGCAGGATTAACTGTTACTGCATCAATGTGTAGACCATTTAATAAATATAGATTCTTTGTATTCTTATTAGTGCTTTTAGGAGTATTAGTCTTATCTTTTGCATTCCCAACATCATTTATTGGAGGAAAGCCAACAAGTATCAATATGATATCTGATGGTACATTCTTTAGTGAATTCTTCCAACCATGGCATGCACAAGCATTCCTAAATTTAAATAAAGAACCACAATGCTATGTATTATTTGGTGTTTTTATTGCAATATCAATTCCACTATATTTCTTATTAATTAGATTTGTTAATAAAGCATTATTAAAATATGCTTATAAGCTTGATTTAAAACTTGAAGAACAAGAAAAGAAATTAAATATAAAATAGTATATTTAAAATAACCCCTTAAAGCGTTATAATTTAAAAGGCTTTAGGGGGTTTTTCTATGGCTACATATATTATTTCTATAATTGCAATAATATTAATGCTAATATGTATTATTGCAAAACCAGTATTAAAAATTAAAAATAAAAGCATATCTACATTTTATATACCTATTATGCTTGCAGCAATACTATTAATAATATTGCCTTTATTTGATAAGAAGGAATTATTTTCTCAATTTACATCAAATACTTCAATAAATCCTTTAAAGATATTAGTATTGTTCATATCAATATCTATGATATCAATAACATTAGATGAATCTGGATTTTTCTCATATCTAGCATCTCGTTTTATATCTAAATTTAAAAACTCACAAATTAAATTATTTTTATCATTATATGTATTAATATCTATAATTACTATATTCACATCAAATGACATAGTAATTCTAACGTTTACTCCTTTTATATTATATCTTGCAAGAAGAGGTAATATCTCTCCTATACCATATTTAGTGTTAGAATTCATCGCAGGAAATACATATTCCATATTATTAGAAATTGGAAATCCAACTAATATTTATCTTTCAAGTGCATTTAATATTTCATTTGTTGAATATTTAAGAGTAATGATATTACCTACATTAATAATAGGCTTATCTTCACTTTTAATATTATATTTAATGTTTAGACGTGATTTAAAAAAAGAAATATCAGATTTTGATTTTTATGGTACTGAAATTAAAGATAAAGTTATATTATTTGTATCATTATCACATTTAATATTAGTAATAATATTAATGGCATTATCTAATATTATAGGCTTTGAAATGTGGCTTATAACATTAATATTTGCGATAAGCTTATCAATGTTCTTATTAATTTATAGTATTATAAAGAAGAAGTCATATATTTTAACAACATATAAAAGATTGCCATATAATTTAATACCGTTTATATTATCAATGTTTGTAATAATATTTGCGTTATCTAAAACAACATTATTTACTGATATAAATAGTTTAATATCAGGTGTTGGTAATAGTTATATAGAAGGAGTAATATATTTCTTTAGCTCATTTATTTCATGTAATATTATAAATAATATACCAATGACTATTGCATACGCTAATATATTAGATGGTTCATCTTTATTAAATATTTATTCAGTTATTATTGCATCAAACCTAGGTGCACTTTTATTACCTGTTGGTGCACTTGCTGGTATTATGTGGATGAAGATATTAAAGGATAATGAAATTAAATATAGTTTTTTTGATTTCTTTAAAAATGGAATTAAAATTATTATATGTTTGGTTCCACAAATATTATTATCAATATTTATTATTTCTGTAATTTTATAAAAAAAGGTATAAAAAAATAAGTTTTTGGTGTATAATAATCTTGTTTGTTTGTGATTAGGGGGATTATTATGAAGACTAAAAACCTCATGACTTTATTTTCAGGTCTTTGTGCACTTGTAATAATTGCTGGATGTGTTTTATTAACAGTAAAAGAAATAGATTTTACTATTGCTGCAATATTTGATATTTCAATTTATGTATTTTTGATGATTGTATCAATTATAGTGCTAATTAAGGATAAAGATTTATATTTACCAAAGCAAAATGAAACAATTTCATCTGCAAGAATGGTATTATTAACAACTACCCTTGCGGTTGTTATTGTGGTAGTTACTTTGGCGGTATTATTTATAAGATAAAAAGGATTAAGCTTTTAAGCTTAATCCTATTTTTTTAATTAGAAGAATTAGTATAGAATGCTTCAGCAATAAATCTACTGAATATACTTAATATTGCTTTTTCTTGAGATTCCCAAATTCTTGCACCTCTTTCTTCAGCATACATAATATATCCGTAATTTTTGCCAAATATATCTATTTTTATAATTAAAACTGATTGAATATTTAATTTATCTAAAGAAGTACAAAGTGATGGTGCAACTTGATAAATCTCATCTCTTAATGATGCATGGAAATTACTTTTTTCTTCAATAATTTTAATCATTTTCTTATCTTTTTGGAAATCTATTTGACCAATCACTTTGTTAGTTACTAAATCAAATAATTTATCGTTTTCTTTTGATAAAAATAATATTTTATTAATTCTCATTTCACTAGTTAGATAAGAAGTAGAAGTAATGATTTTGTTTTTTACTGAAAGATTAGTATCAAATGTTCTTTTTAAATGTACAAATGCGTCAAATAAATCTAATGGTCTAATATTTTCAATAACAAGATGTTCATGTTTTTCTTTAACATATATTATAAAACAATTTCTACCTTTTTGTTTTCCACGGTATAATGTTTTATCTGATAGCTTAAATAATGTATCATAATCAGTAGCATCCTTAGGGTATGATGATGAACCAATAGTACCTGTTATAAATAGTGATACAGAAGGAGTTTTTACAATCTTCCTTAAAATCTTTTTATTATCATATATTGTTGCATAGAAATCATGAATACTATCATAATCAGAAGGACCAAAATATATGAATATAAATTCATCTCCACCATATCTTCCTAATATACCTTGATCTCCAATATATTCTTTTAATGAATTCGCAACATCAACTAATACTATATCTCCTACATCATGACCATAATTATCATTTATTTGTTTAAATGAATCTAAGTCTAATATAGCCATAGTAAATTCTATTTTATTATCAATTAAGTGTTTTACAAATTCAATCATATATTGTCTTTGTATAACTCCTGTTAAAGAGTCTAATAAATATTCGATTTTATTGTCTTTTAATAATTCCTTGAAGTAATCATAACGTTCAAGTTCTTCTATAGTGTACATATAAAACACCTCACTATTGAATTCTTAAAATCTATTTTATTAGTTTAATTATATCTTATGTAAATAATAATTTCAATTTTTTAATTATATTTTTAATTGACTTAAATTTATTTTAATAATATTATTAAATTATATTATGAGGAGGATATATGAAAACTAAACCTTTAATTCAAAAAACAGATTTATTATCAGTTGTTTTTATATCATTTGGATTATTGCTTATAGCTATTGGTATAATATGGATGGCAATAAGATTTAATTTTGAGGTTCAGGTTGTAATTCCTCTTATCGCATTTGGAGTTGCGTTTTTAGCAGATTTAGTGGTTATAATTATTTATGTTGTTTGGTTTATTAATTCTAAAAACATAAAGAAGAAGGGAATTATAATTGAGGCTAAAATTAATAAGCTTATAAATAAAAGTGAGGATGGTAAATATTTTGAACATCCATATTTAATAAGCTATGAGTATGAATATAATGGAAAGAGGTATTATTCAGAAAATGAATCAATACCTGAAGCTTATTATCAATATTTACATGATGAAAATATATCTACAATAGAGATTAAAGCATATAAAAATTTTGCGATGCTTAAGGGTAAAGAATATTAAAAAATTGTTAAGGCATTAAACCTTAACAATTTTTTTATCTATCATATTGAGAAATGAATAAATTATAATATTGACCTTGTTTTGCCATAAGTTCATTATGTGAACCCATTTCAATAACATCGCCATTTGATAATAGAAGAATAGTATCAGCATTTTTAATTGTTGATAATCTATGTGCAATAATAAATGAAGTTTTACCTTCCATAAGCTTATTCATTGCATCTCCTATATCCATTTCAGTTTTAGTATCTACATTAGATGTTGCTTCATCTAATATTAAAATACTTGAATTTAATAACATTGCTCTTGCAATAGTTAATAATTGCTTTTGTCCTTTTGAAATGTTTCCACCATTTTCTTTTAAGATAGTAGAATATCCATTAGGAAGTTGCATAATAAATGAATGAATATGTGCTTTTTTACATGCTTCAATTACATCATCTTGTGTAACATTAGGATTACCATATGCTAAATTTTCATATACAGTACCCTCAAATAACCAAGTATCTTGTAATACCATTGCAAATTGATGTCTTAATGATGATCTTGTAATATCTTTTGTATCAATATCATCTAATGTTATTTTACCTGAATTTATATCATAAAATCTCATTAGGATATTTATAATTGTTGTTTTACCAGCACCAGTTTTTCCAACTATTGCAATCTTTTTTCCTGAAAGTACATCAAGTGAGAAATCTTTTAATACAGGAGTATCAGTATAACCAAATTTAACATGGTCAAATTTGATTTTTCCTTCTGTTGTTATTATTTCTTTTGCATCCTTATTATCATTTACATTTTCAGGTGCTTCATCAATTAATGCAAATACTCTTTCAGCCGCAGCTAAGGCTGAACCTATATCAGTTGCGATATTTGCCATTTCATTGATAGGACCTGCAAATTTTTTAGAATATTGTGTAAATGCTGATATATAACCATAAGTAAATCCTTCATAAATACATAATAAAGCACCAACAACACAAATTAATGCGGTTGTAAATTGATTTATAAAGTTCATTGTAGGTCCCATTACACATCCATGGTAATCTGCTTTATACATTGCATCTGCTGCATCTTTATTTACAATCTTATATTTTTCTAGGGTGTAATCTTCTTTTGAATAAGATTTAATTGTTTTTATACCAGTTATTATCTCTTCACTATATCCATTCATTATACCAAGTTTATTTGAACGTGCTCTAAATAATGGATGTAGCTTTTTAAGCATTATTCGTGAGAATAATACAGATATAGGAAGTGTTATTGCAAATACTAAGCATAACTTCCATGAAATTATAATCATTAATATTAAAGAACCAGTAATTTGTATAAAAGAAGAGAATATTGTTACAACATCATTAGATAGTGATGTTGATACAGTATCAATATCGTATGACATTATTGATATAATATCACCGATTTGGTTGTGATCAAAATATGATACAGGGATTCTTGATAGAGAATCAAATGAATCATGTCTTAATGTCGCAACTATCTTCTTAGATACTCTTGTAATAATAAGATTACCTATGTATGTTAATACAAATAATAAAGTAAATATACTAATTAAAGTTATTATATATTGCCATACAACAACATAGTCTATATCAAAATTATTATCTACTCTATCTTTTAAGTAATCTAGAAGTCTACCAGATAGAAGTGGTGTTACTAATGCTAAAAGGTTATATATAATGGTAATTATTATTGCGAATATTAATAAACCTTTATATTTGCTTAAATATTTTAATACTCTTAATAATGTTCCTTTTTTATTTTTAGCATGTTCAACCTTACCAGATGGTTTTCTCATTCCTGTAACCTTAGGCATTAGAATCATCTCCCATCTGTACATCATATATTAATTTATATTCTTTACATAATTTTAATAAATCATCATGATTACCATAACCAATTTCTTTACCATCATCCATTACAATTATCTTTGTTTGATTCATAACAGAAGATACTCTTTGTGCAACAATTATTGTTGTAATATCATATTTTTTGATATTTTTTCTTATTATTGCGTCAGTCTTGTAATCAAGTGCACTAGATGAGTCATCTAAAATTAGAATTTTAGCATTTTGAAGAATTGCTCTTGCGATTAGTAATCTTTGTTTTTGTCCACCAGAAAGGTCATTACCTTTTGCAGCAATTACATGATTTATTCCATCAGGGAATTTTGATACAAATTCATATGCATCAGTATCCTTTAATACTTTTATGATTTCATCATCACTTATATCTTTATCAAAAATTAAGTTTTCTTTTATAGATTGATTAAATAATATATCAGTTTGTAATACTGCAGAAGAAGCTTCTGCGATATCTTTTAAATTTAATGATTTTATATCTTGATTTAATATAAATACATCACCAGAAAAATAATCATAAAAGCCCATTATTAGGTTTAGAATTGTTGATTTACCACTACCTGTAGAACCAATTATACCTAAGCTTTCACCTTTATTAATTTTAAAGTTAATATCTGTTATAGCATTTTCTCCATTTTTATTATAAGAGAATGAAACATTTCTAAATTCTATAAATGCATCTGAGTATCTAGGTGTATTTTTTATATGTTCTACTTTTATATCTAAAACATATTTCATTCTTAATGCTGATGCATAACCCTTAGATACTTGTTCAAATATTCTTGATATAGAAACAATAGAATTAGATATTATTGTAAAATATGAAATAAATGCAATTACTGTTGCAACATCTAAATCTGTTTTTGTAACTTCGTATGCGCCAATAACTAATACAGCACACATTGCAATATTTAGTATGTAATTAATAATTGGATTTAATAGGGTCATAGGATATGATGATTTTATTTCTAAATCAAATATTTCTTTATTTAATTTATTATATCTATTTCTTTCAAAATCCTCTTTTGATAATGCTTTAATTACTCTTGCACCAGTTATGTTTTCTCTTACAACTCTAACTAATGAATCACCTTTATTTTGTATTTTAGTAAATAATCTAATACCTATTTTAGATATTATTAAAATTAGAATTAATACAATCGGTGCTAAAGCATAGAATACTAAAGTTAATTTTACATCCAAGAATGAGCATACTATTATACCACCTATGAATAAAAATGTTGATCTTATCCCTAGTCTTTGTAATGTGTTTAATGAATTATAAAGATAATATGTATCAGTTGATAATCTTGATACTAATGATGGTATTGTTATATCATCAATATCCTTTAATGTAAGATTCATTATTTTTTTATATAATTTGTTTCTTTCTTCCTCAACTATTAATGTTGATGTTTTTGATGCCATTCTATTTGCGATAACATTAAATACTACAAATAGGAATGCACATAAAACCATTAATAATCCATATAATATTACAGGTGTAATATCATAATTGCCATATGGGTCTGGATTATTTATGACATTTTTTATTACTGTTTTTAAAATGTATTGTAATATTAGAGGTATTGCTAATTCTAAAAGAGTACCTATTATTTTGATTATTGTTGTAAAGAATACTCTTAATTTATAGTTTTTAAAGTATTTAAATAATAAAAACATTCAAAACACCTCCAATCATTTTAGATTATACATTATTTTTATAATAAAAATAGGAAAAATTCTTTAGAAAATGTAAGTTTTTAACTATTAATTTTATATAAATTAGTTTATAATAGCATTATAATTAATTTTGGAGGAATATTTGACTATGAAATGTGTTAGTTGTGGAAAAAATGATTTCTTTAAGGGAGCTATGAAATCAAAAGAATTTGATATGCTTATTTGCTTAAACTGTGGATATGTTAATTTCTATTTACCAGAAGATAAGCTTAAGGCACAACAGGAGTTCTTTAAAGAACAAGCTATAAAGGAAGCTAAGATTAATGATTTAAAGAATCAACAAAAGACTACTTTAGCTTTAATTGAATCTCAAGAAATTATTGCTGAAAATTCAAATAATTCTATGAAGGTTGTAAAAGAAGCTGAAGAAAAGATTGAAAAGCTTAATGAAAAATTAGAAGAAATAGAAGAAGAATTAAAGGCTTTAGAAAATAATTAATTAAAAGGGGATTATTCCCTTTATTTAAGGAGTTTTTATATGGTTAAGGTTGTATGTGATTTAATGGGTGCTGATAATAAGCCACATGATTTAATTAAAGGTGTTATTGATGCAATTAATTTAAATCCTGATGTTTTTTGTTATGTTTGTTGCCCATATGATGATGTTAAGGATGTATTAGCTAATCTTTCATATAATAAAGATCAAATAGAAATAATTGATTGTAATGAAGAAATAACAAATTATGATATTCCAACAAAGGCTTTTAGAGAAAAGAAAAATTCAAGTCTTGTTAGAGGATTAACCTTAACAAAGGAAAATGATGATATTTCTGCGTTTTTATCTTGTGGTTCTACAGGTGCAGTTTTAGTTTCATCAGTATTTATTTTAAAAACAGTTACTCACTTACGCCCGGCATTATCACCAATCATTGCAGGTAAGAAGAAATTCTGTATTGTTGATTGTGGTGCAAATGTTGATTGTAGAGTAGATCAGCTATTAGATTTTGCGAAAATGGGTGTTGCTTATATGGAAGCATTAGGTATTAATAATCCTA
This sequence comes from uncultured Erysipelotrichaceae bacterium, assembly GCA_902783745.1. Taxonomy (GTDB): domain Bacteria; phylum Bacillota_I; class Bacilli_A; order Acholeplasmatales; family Anaeroplasmataceae; genus Anaeroplasma. The sequence continues at coordinate 4,423 of CACZRY010000011.1, read as the reverse complement.
AGGTATCACTTTTATCTAATGGCCATGAAGAGAAAAAGGGTAATGATGTTATAAAAGAAACACATCAAGAATTAAAAAGAATTATGCCAAATAATTTCATTGGTAATATTGAAGGTAAAAATATATTATATAGTGATTCTGATGTCGTTGTATGCGATGGCTTAATGGGTAATATCGCATTAAAGACTATTGAAGGTACTGCAGGTGTTATATCTAATGAAATATTAGAAATGTCTAAGGAATTAGATAGTGATACACAAAAGAAAATTTTAAAGATGCTATTAAATTTACGTAATAAGTTTGATTATAATACTAAAGGTGGTGCAGTTTTATTAGGTGTTAATAAAATTGTAATTAAAGCTCATGGTGCAGGTGTTGCAGAAACATTTACATCAATTATTAATCAAGCCTATGAGCTTACAAAAGGTGATTTAATAGGAAAAATTAAGAAATATTTAGGTGAAGAATAATGGTTAAAGATATTGTTAAAGGAAATCAAATATTTTTAAAAGCAGAGGATATGACAACTCTTGATTTAAATGTAGTTACAGATTTAATTGATACATTTAATGCAAATAGAAAAAATTGTGTTGGTCTTGCAGCAAATATGATTGGTTATAATAAGAGAGCAATTATTTTTGAAGACCAAGAAGAGAAAAAGGTTATGGTAATGCTAAATCCTGTAATTACAAAAATGGAATTCCCATATAATGTAAGTGAAGGTTGCTTATCTTTAGATGAAATGCATAATACTAAGCGTTATAGAAGAATTAAGGTTGAATATTATGATGTTAATTTTAAATTAAAGAAGAAAAGTTATTCTGGATTTACTGCTGAAGTTATTCAGCATGAAATTGACCATACTAATGGTATTATAATTTAATTTATATAAGGCTAGATTTTAAAATCTAGTCTTTTTTATACATTTGGAATTATTATCTTAAAATGGTCTTAAATTTTAAAATTTCTTGTGATATAATATCACTAGAGGTGATACTATATGAAATTTATTATTACAGTAGGTAGAGAATATGGATCTGGAGGAAGATTCATTGCAAAAAAAGTTGCAGAAAAAATGGGAATTAAGTTCTATGATAATGAACTTTTAGTAGAAGCAGCAAAGAAATCAGGATTAAGTGAAGCTGTATTTAAGGCATATGATGAAAAGAAGGATTCATTCTTCGGCTCTGCAGTAGGTATGTATTCATACGATATGTCTTTAGGACAAAAGGTATTCTTAGCACAATTTGACGCAATTAAGAAGATTGCTGATGAACCAGAATCTTGTGTAATCGTTGGTAGATGTGCTGATTATGTTTTAAGAGATAGAAAAGATGTAGTAAATATATTCATTTGTGCTCCATTTGATGAAAGATGCTATAGAGCAATTACTTATTATCATATTCCATCAAATAAGGTTAATTCACATGTAAGAAAGATGGATAAGAAGAGAAAGGCTTACTATAATTTCTATACAGATGAAAGAGAATGGGGTAAGGCAGATAATTATGATTTATGTATCAATTCTAAGGTTGGCGTAGATCAATGTGTTGATGCTATTATCCGTTATACTAAGGCTAGATTTGCAATTGATGAATATGCATTACCTGAAAATGCATGCAATGTAAATATTAGAACTGATGAAGATAAGTAATAGTATTAAAGAATATTTCAAATATTGCGTAATAAAAGGTATAAACATTAAAAAGGATGATTATGTTGAAATTGTAACTTCAACATCAATCATCTCTTTTATTTCAATATTAAAAGAAGTATTAGAAGAATATACAAATAATATATATGTAACTTTTAATGATGGTGATGAATTAGCATCTGAAATTAATAATGATTGGGAGCTTTATTTAAATAATAAGATTAAATCTTATAAAATGCTTATGCTTAATCATTTTAAAAGAATAAGAATTAATTCTCCCTTCACTATGCCTATTACAAGAACATGGGCTATAGAAAGATATTTAGAAAGTACATATAGATTAAGATTTTTGCAGGATTATTTTTTAATTAATCCACATACAACAATTGCAGTACCTAATGAAATATGGGCATTAAAGCTAGGAATAAGTATAGATGAGCTTTGGGAAAAGATAATTGAATTATCATATAAAGAATCTATGATGTCTTTATATAAAAATGAATTAAATAATTTAGGAATAAAATATCTTCATTTTAAAACATCTCTTGGTACAAATATTACATTTGGAATGAATGATAATTTTAAATTCTTAGATAAAAACTTAGATAATAGAACATTTCAAGCAAATATACCTTGTCTTGAATTATTTACATCTCCAAATAAATATGATGTCAATGGCACAATAGTATCATCAAAGCCACTTTATTATAAAGGAAGTAAAATAGATAATTATATGCTTATATTTAAAGATGGAAAGCTTGTTTATAATGAGGGGTTAGAAGATATTATAGGAATTGATAAAACACTACAATATATAGGTGAGGTATCAATTGTTGAAGGGTTTAATCCTTATGTATTTTATTCTACATTATTAGATGAGAATGCAGGATGTCACATTGCGTTAGGGGAAGGCTTTAAGAATACATCTTCTAATACAAAAAATATAAATGAATCATTAAAACATATAGATTTAGTTTTTGGCTATTACGATACTGAAGTATCTGCGTTGTTAGACGATGGTAGTGAGGTATTATTAATGAAGGATTCTTTATTTGTATATAGGGGTAATAAATAATGTATACAGTAGATATTCATTCAAATAAAGAAACAAAAGAAATTGCGAAATCTGAACTTGATATTGCAATTTCTTTTGCTAGAAAAGATAAAGATAAATTATTAAAGGTAATTGTTGGATATGGTTCTAAATCTAATAAGCATATCATTAAAACTTATATATTAGAATATTTATTAGAGTTAAAGGATAAGAAACAAATTAAGGATTATATAGAAGGAGAGAATCTAGATATTTTTAATCCTAAATATATGAATTTTAAATATGGGTTTAGGATTAAAAAAAAAAAAAAAAGAACTAAAAATCCAGGGGTAATCTATATAATATTATAAGTAAAAACAATAAAACGTTTTCACTTTATTGAATATAATTTTAAAAATTAGAAAAAAATAAAAAAATGCTGAATAAAAATCGAAAAATAAAAATCAACTTTAAATACAATTCGAAAAAACAAAAAAATGACTAAATTCTATGCGAAAAATGGATAAATATTTCGTTGACATAGAAATTTATTTCATTTATAATTACAAACGTATATTCAAAAATGCTTAGATTTATTGGCCTATTTTAATACTTATTAGGTTTTTATAATATAAGCATGGAAGGAGGCTATATAGTGGCAAGACATACATTATCAGTATTAGTAAATAATCATATGGGTGTTTTATCAAGAGTGTCTGGATTGTTCTCAAGACGTGGTTTCTCAATTGAAAGCATTGTATCTGGTACAACAGAGGATAGAGAATTAGCAAGAATGACAATTGTTGTTGATTGCGATGATGAAGAATTTGAGCAAATCAAGCATCAACTTGGAAAGCTTATGGATGTTCAAGCAATCTCTGAATGTTTCGAAGATAATTCAGTACAGCGTGAGCTTGCGTTAGTAAAAGTTGATTGCCCAGCTAAGAAGAGAACTGAAGTATTAGAAATAGCTAATATATTTAGAGCACACGTAATTGATGTTACTAGTAGCACAGTCATTTTTGAGGCAACAGGTGATAGAGGCAAAATCACTGCGATGATCAAAATGCTTGATGAGTTCGGTATTAAAGAAGTTATCCGAACAGGTACAGTTGCTTTAGACCGTGGTCAAGGCGAACTTAAAAAGTATAATTTAGATAATTAATTAGAAAAATAAAAAATAGGAATAAGGAGAATAAAATTAATTATGATGACATATGAAGAAGTTTTAAAGAATGCAACAGCAAAAATTTATTATCAAAAGGATTGTGATTTCAACCAATTAAATGGTAAGACAATTGCTATTATTGGTTATGGTTCACAAGGACATGCTCATGCATTAAATTTAAAGGATTCTGGAGCTAACGTAATCGTTGGTTTATATAAGGGTTCTAAGTCTGTTGAAAAGGCAAAGAAGCAAGGATTAGAAGTATTCGAAACTGCTGAAGCAGTTAAGAAGGCTGATATCGTTATGATTTTAATTAACGATGAAAAGCAAGCTGATATGTATAAGAAAGACGTTGCACCAAACCTAAGACCTGGTATGATGTTAATGTTCGCACATGGTTTCGCTATTCATTTTGGTACAATTGTTCCACCAAAGGATGTAGACGTTGCTATGATTGCTCCTAAGGCTCCTGGTCATACAGTTAGATCTGAATACCAAGCTGGTAAGGGTACTCCATGCTTAATCGCTGTTTACCAAGATGCAACAGGTAAGGCTTGGGATTTAGCTA
>CACZRY010000010.1 GCA_902783745.1 uncultured Erysipelotrichaceae bacterium | reverse complement strand
TTTGATGTAAGCTGACGGCAGCATACATATTCAGGAATAAGTTGTCCAGCCTCTGCGATAATCTCAATTCCATATGAATCCTTATAAAGATTTGCATACTCTAATGGTAGGAATCCAACTTCAAAATTTCCTTGGCCAATTTGTAATGCTACTGTCTGTGCATCTGCAAGATTATTAACATTTAATTCGTCCTTGTTATAATCAGGATCGTTTTCAATTAAATATTCATTAGTAACAACAAATGAAGCTTCACCTACAGCAAATGCTAATGATGCTCCTTCAATTGCATCAAAATCAATAATTGTATTTGAATCCTTATATTTATAAGCTTCGCCCTTCTTTGCAATTAATGCTCCGCCTTCTACTGCAGTACCACCAATGAAACGTAGGTTGTCGTTTCCATTTGAAATTGCTTGTACATCAGGGACAAATCCTGTTGTAAGTATATCCAATTCATTTGAATTATTGTTGATAGCTGTAATAGCATTTGTACCAGAAATATTAACTCCAGTAACCTTAACTCCTTCTTCGTCGAAGAAACCTTTTTCTAATCCTATAATATCTCCAGCTGTTCTAATAACACCTGTAGGTATTGCAACTTTTAATTCTCCATTTTTATATTCTTTAGCATCTTTTTCTTTATTACCACATGATGCAAGTGAAGCAATAGACAATGCTCCTAATCCTAAAACTGCAAATAATCTAATTTTTTTCATTTTTGTTTTCTCCTAATTATTCTTTAATAATCCCTTTAATGGGTTAATAGATGGATCTACAGAAATAGTTACATTTCTTGGATCTCTATCCTTTTGTTCTTTTGAATTCCATTTTGATACTGAAATATCTTTTACATAATCTTCAATTGTTTCATCCTTTGGATGGCGTAAATATATGTTATCTGGGTCATTTGATAATTTCTTTCTTGAACCATCGCTAGCCCATAACTTTTCCCATGGAATCTTTGCGGCAATCTTTTCAAAAAAGCTATCCTCAACTCTTTCACCATCTTGAGCCTTAGGGAATTCAAACCATGTATATCTTTTAAATTCAGGTATACTGAATAAATCCTTTGTGTATTCCCAAATATTTTTATATTCACTTATTCTTTTCTTTTGTGGACCTACTGTATGAGGATATGTTGTTTCCCATCTTACTAATGATAAATATAATCTAATATCTGAATCAGTAACATAATCACCAAATAAGAATCTATTTGTTTCAAGTCTCTTATCTAGTTTTTCTAATGAATCGTGGAAATCTATATAACCTTCATTATATGCTTCCCATGATGTTGCAAACCACATTCTATATCTTGCGTTATTTATTGTTGGAAATAACCAATCATTGAATTCATCAATTTCTTTGCGATATTTTACAGGATATAAATCTGGTGCGTCAGGCTTTTGAAATTTTCTAAATTGAACTTCTAAATAATTACTTAATCTATGATAATCATTATTAACTGCCTTCTTTGTTTTAAGATCAACAATTGTTGGTGTTGTTGGTCTTCCTTTAAATCCAGGTTGTGCATTTTCATATGCTTGTGATAAGAAATAAAAACCTGTTGATGGATCTTTATAATCTTTTTGATCTGGGAAGGCATGACCATATACACCTTTTCCTAATGGACCTGTTGTAATATCATCAAAAACATCTTCAAGACCTAAAATATCTCTTACAATTAAAGGTCTATTAGACCAATGACAACCATGCTTCCAATAAATCTTATATCTACCTTTTTCTACAGGTAATTCATCCTCTTTTTCACCAAATGGTGTAATTAATTGATTTGCTTGTCTAACAAATACACCTCTTGAATCAGTTTCTGCTGATGACTCAATTGGTCTAGGTCTTACTCCAACCTCTTTTGCAAATTTTTCAGCTAATTCATCTAAATTATTTGTATTATTATTTTTTTTATGTGCTCCTATGCTGCATGAATCAAATCCCATTATTTTTTCCCTCTTTTCATATACATTTAGTAGGATTTATACTATTTTAAAATCCAACTTATAGTTGGATTAATTTAATATTTTCCCTTTATAATACCTAATGACTTCACTTCCTAATTCATCATCATATCTATAATCTCTTGGAAGGTAAAGTCTTTCATTATAACAAGCATTACCTACATACTTAAATGCTGTTTTATATCTTTTAAAATCTCTTGAATTATTATAAAAACTATAATCATTTAGATTTGCATGAATGAATATATCATATTCATTTGCTCTTAGAGTTATTTTATTAATTAGATTATAAAATACTCCTTCATAACCATTTTTTACTGCCGCATTAACTAATAATGCTTCCTTAACAGAATCAGTTATTATTTCTGCAACTCCGATAAGTATATTATTTTCATATGCTAATTCAATAAAATCAGCTCGTTTTAAATCTTTTTCTGTATCTTTAATACTTTTGTTATCTTTATAATAATCATTAATCAATTTATTAATATCTTCTATATCATTATCATCAAAATGATCCTTATATACTATGTTATTATTAATAATTGGGTTTATATCATTTCTTTTTTCTCCATCAAACAAATAGTCATCTGGTAAAAAGAATCCAACACCAGCTTGATTTTTTACTCTTTCTTTATCTGCTTCTTTTATATATTTAAATGCCATCTTGGTTCTTACAAAACCTAAATGCTCATATAAAGAAATAGTTCTAGGATGTGTAAATGTATATATTTCTTTTCCCTCTAATGATGCAACTAATCTATTAATTATATCTTTTCCAATACCTTTACCTTGATAAAGCGGATTTAGGGCAACATTATAAATAATTGCATAGTTTGAATTTGCGATTGCTCTTGAAAAGCCAATTAACTTATCATCATCAAAGGCATATATTTTATACTGGCTATTTATAAAAGCTTTTTTAACTTCATCTACATTATCGATTTTTCTTCCACCAAAAGCCATTTCTAATATATTTTTTACATCATTAAAATTTACATTTTCATCTGTTGTTTTATAAACAATACTCATAAATATCCCCCTTTTTTGGTAAATAAAAAGGCAGGATATAATAATCCTGCCGAATTTATAAGCTCATTTAAAAAGCGTAGTAGGAATTATTATTGAAAATACTCTTAAATTGTCTTAATTTCATATACATCATATTACACATAATAATTCCTCCTTTATAATTAAATAGTTTCTAACGCATTTCTTAAATCTTCAATTATATCATCAATATGCTCTGTACCAATTGATAATCTAATTGTATTACCATAAATTCCAACATTAGCTAATTCTTCTTCAGTCATTTCTGAATGTGTTGTTGAAGCTGGATGAATTACTAATGACTTAACATCGGCAACATTTGCAAGAAGTGAGAAAATCTTTAGGTTATCAATAACCTTCTTAGCTTCTTTTTCTCCACCCTTTACATCAAATGTAAAGATAGATCCTCCACCATTAGGGAAGTACTTCTTATATAATTCTTGTTGCTTCTTATCCTT
>CACZRY010000009.1 GCA_902783745.1 uncultured Erysipelotrichaceae bacterium | reverse complement strand
TTTTTCATGCTTATTATAAATGGTTTTAGAAATAATATCTGAAGCTATATTAGCTTTGAAATTTTATATATAGCTCCTTTTAAATATGTATTTTTTTATAAAATGTTGTATAATGATAATATATTATAAGGAGTTAATATGTGGTGGATAATTATTATTGCAATAATCTTAATATTATTTATTATTGGTTTTGTTGCACGTTATCGCCATTATGTTGAAGAAAAAGCAAATAAATCAAGGATTTATCACGCTTTAAGCTTTGATAAGGGTACAACACTTGATGAAATAAAAGAGAAGCTTGGACCTATATATGATGTTGTTTCAAAATCTGGTGTATTATTAAGAATAAGATATAGAGTTAATCAAAGTGATATTGATAATTATAAAAAGAAAATATATAAAGATTCTAAATATATACAAATGGATTTTGATAGAGAAAAGAAGTTACTTAAGGTAGAAGTAATTTAGGAGGATATAATGAGCTTATTTAATATGTTTTCTAAGTCTTTAGAAGAAAAAGTAAGTAAATATTTTAAAGAAAAGCAAATATCTTTAAAAAAGCAAGATGATAAGTTCTATTTTGATTTATATTTTCCTGAAGAAAAATATACATTAACTCCATATTATTTTATTGCATCATCAAATCTTATTACATTTATGGTTAATATAAAGAAGTATGAAAATATAAATATAGATTTATATAATAAGATTAATGAATTTAATTTAAAAAGTGAATTCTTTAAGGCACAAATAGAAAATAATTTATTATATTTACATTACGAATGTTTTATAGATGGTAATGAAAAGGATATAATAGGCGTTATACTTACAAGCTTAAATCCTGTAAGTCAATTAATTAATGAATTTTAGGAGGTTTTGGTAATATGAATATTAAACAGAAAGGTTTATTAATAGTTTTATCAGGTCCTTCTGGTGTAGGTAAGGGCACAGTTAGAAAGGAATTATTTAATTTAACAGATAAGCTTAAATATTCTATTTCAATGACAACAAGACAAAAAAGACCCGGTGAAGAAGATGGTAAGGATTACTATTTTGTTACTAAGGATGAATTTATTAAAAGAATTGAAAAGAATAAATTTTTAGAGCATGCACAATTTGTTGGTAATTATTATGGTACTCCATTAGATAAAATTGAGGAGTGCATTAATAAAGGCGATGATATGCTATTAGAAATAGAAGTCAATGGTGCAACACAGGTAAGACATAAATTACCTGAGGCAGTATTAATTTTCTTAGTACCACCAACAAAAGCGGATTTATATGAAAGATTAAAGAGCCGTGGTACTGAAACTGAAGAAGTTATTCAGGAACGTATTAAAAAGGCAGATTCTGAATTCCCTGAGGCTAGATTCTATGATTATATTGTAGTAAATGATAATGTAGCTGATGCTGCAAAAAGAATATTAGAAATCATAAATGCAGAGCATTCAAAAAGAATAAGAGTATATGATGAATATATAAAAATGTTAAAAAAATAAGATGCAATTAAAATAATAACTTTACTACGTAATCTTATTTGTGATATAATAACAAAATGTAAATGGAGGATTTATTATGGATACTAAAGATAAAGAATATGATGGAATGCGTTATCCTTCAATTGATGAATTATTAGAAAAGATTGATTCAAAATATAAATTAGCATATGCAGCTGCAAGACGTGCAAAGATTATTGAAGAAGAGGATGGCTATACACCACTTGGTGAATCAGATAACTTACCTGATCCACTATGCTATAAACCAATTGGCATTGCTCTTGAAGAAATACTTCAGGATCTAACAAAGATAACATTCAAGAAGAATTAATAAAGTAAAGTGGTCTTTTGACCACTTTATTTTTCTAAAGAGGGTAAAAATATGGGAATAATAGAAGAAAAGCTTAAATTATTACCAGATTCTCCTGGTTCATACCAAATGAGAGATTCTAATGGTGAAATAATTTATGTAGGTAAGGCTAAAAATTTAAAGAATAGAGTAAGAAGCTATTTTCATGGCGTTCATAATGCTAAAACAACTAAGCTTGTCTCTGAAATTAGAGATTTTACATATATTATTACAGCATCTGAGCGTGAGGCTTTAGTTTTAGAAATTAATTTAATTAAGCAATATAATCCTAAATATAATATTCAGCTTACTGACGACAAAACATACCCATATATCGCAATTACAAATGAATTGCACCCAAGAATAATAGTTACAAGAAATAAAAGAAGAAAAGGTGTTGCAAGATACTTTGGACCATATCCAAATGTATATGCTGCAAGACAAACTGTAGATTTATTAAATAGATTATATCCATTTAGAAAATGTAATCATATACCTGATAAGACATGTCTTTATTATCATATGCATCAGTGTCTTGCACCATGCATAAATAAAGATATTGATTATAAGAATTATAAAAATGAAGTTGCATCATTTTTAAATGGTAATGCTAATGATGTAATTAATATGTTAAAAGAAAAGATGCAGGATGCATCAGATAACTTGCAATTTGAGCTTGCAGGAGAATATAGAGATCAAATTAAATCTGTTGAATATACAATATCAAAACAAAAGATAGCAATTAATGATTTAACAAGTAGAGATTATATTGCAATATATGAAGAAGATGATGAAATATCATTAAATATTATTGTAACTAGATTAGGAAATATTATTTCTAATCATCAATCAATATTTACAAAATATGATGCTAAAGAAGAAATTGTTGCCTCATATTTACAACAATTTTATGATTCAACAACTAAACCTAAAGAGGTTGCAATTACAGGTGCTGTAATTGATGGTCTTGATGAAATTACAGAAGCATTAGTAATAGAACCACAACTAGGAAGAAAAAAAGAATTGCTAGATATGGCATTATATAATGCTAAATTTAATTTAGAAAACAGAAGAAATATATATAAGAATCAAGTATTAAAGCGTAATGAAACAATAGATAGATTAGGTAAAATACTTGGTATTAATACACCAGAGGTAATAGAAGCATTCGATAACTCAAATCTATTTGGTGAATATCCTGTTTCTGGTATGGTTGTATATAAGCATGGTAGACCTTCTCCTAATGATTTTAGAAAATATCATATTAAGACAGTTACTGGCGCAAATGATTATGAATCAATGAAAGAAGTAGTTTATAGAAGATACTATAGATTATTAATGGAAGATCAAAAAATGCCTGATTTAATAATAATGGATGGTGGTGAAATACAGGTTCACGCTGCACAAGATGTTATTAAATCATTAGGCCTTGATATACCTATTTTAGGTATTCAAAAGGATGATCATCATAAGGCTACTATTTTGTTTTTCCGTGAAGATTTTATAAAAATAGATAAGAATGATCCTGTGTTTATCTTAATTTCAGATATTTCACAAAGAGTACATGATTATGCAATTTCATTCTTTAGAAGTCAAAAAGCAAAAGGGTTCTTTTCTTCATATCTTGATGGTGTAAAAGGATTAGGCGAGAAGAGAAAAGAAGCATTAATAAAAAAATTTGTTACGATTGATGCTATTAAAAATGCAAAACTTTGTGATATAATAGATACGGGTATACCAGAATCAATCGCAATAGAATTGATGGAACATTTAAAGAAACAATAATACTAAGATATACTATAAACGTTTTCAATGAAATAAAGTTAATTTTTCCTTGAATAGAAATTAAATATTGATATAATACGTTATGTTTGATATAACTATATAGATTTTAGGAGGAATTGAAAAATGCAGGATAATTATTACAACCATATGTTAGAATCAGTATTAAGAGAATTAAAAGAAATGATTACATACGATGATAAAGAAACAATGGAACAATATAAGTCTTTAGATCCTAAAGTTTGGGCAAAGATTGAACCATTTTTTGAACCATTAAATGAATATGTTATGCCAAATGGTAAAAGAAATCAGTTAATGAAGCATTATTCAGAAAAATTATATCCTATTCTTAAGACAGCAGAATTAAGAAAAGTTGGATTTATGAAGAAGCTTATACTTGTTAAAACAGATGATTTTGATTTCCGTCAAATTCTTGCAAAATGCGATGATTTAATGAATCTATAATTATAA
>CACZRY010000008.1 GCA_902783745.1 uncultured Erysipelotrichaceae bacterium | reverse complement strand
TAGACACAACTACTATAGATGCTTTAAGCACAACTACTACAGATGCTTTAGACACCACTACTACAGATGCTTTAAGCACAACTACTAAAGAAGTTTTAGATACAACTACAGAAACAACAACTTCTACTACTGTAGAAGAGACTGTATTAAAAGCAAATAATTATTATTTATCTAATGATAATGAAATTATAGTAAGAGCTGATACAAAAGATAATCAATTATCTAATTTTATATTCTATTCATCATTACTTGATGGTGCATATTTTAAGCCAATAATTAAAGATGGACAATTTGAATCTGTTGCTGTTATAAATATAAATATTGATGATGAGCTTTGTGTAAAAACTATTACTAAAGATATGGATTATGCTTTAGCAAAAAACATTTCTTTAAAAGTAGACAGTTTTAATTTCGATAAGCCACTATTAGTAATGGTATTACCTAGTACTTTAGTATTTAAATTCGATACACATATGTTTACTGTTAATGTAGATGGTACTATTAATGAGGTTGATGATTTCCAAAAAGAAAACCAAAAGACTTTTACATATGACAATAAACAATTTTATTGCAATAACTCTGAAATTTATACATATGACTATTTAAATGAAAAAACTGATATCACTCATATCACTTTAAGTAAAGACCTATATAGAGTAACTAGTGAAAATGAAAATACTGAAATTACTATTAATGATAGCTCTATTTTTTATACTAAAGATACCAAGTTTGAATTTGCAAAATTCAATATTTTATTAGATAGTGAATATAAAATCATAAAAGAAACAGGATATGATAGAGACGATTCAATAGAAAATGAAGTTACATATGAATACCAAAATAACACTATTACTAGAGTATCTAGACTTGTTCAAAATAAGGATATTGCTATTTCAAAATGGGTTTATGATCCAGATACATTTTTGATAACTGAATATGATTTTGAAGCTTCATCTGAATATGCTAATTTTAAAAATTCATATAAATATACATATGATAATTACAATTGTAAAACTATAAATACTATATATGAATATAATAGTTCTACTTACCACTATAATATTAATGAAGATTTTACATTTGAATATGAAAATGGATTATTAACTAAATTTGCATACGATAGATCTGATGGTAAAAATACATATTTAAATACATATTTAATTACATATGATGATTCAAATAGTATTAAAAATATTGAAAGTTATGAAGATGGTGTTTTAACAAATAGTATTGAATATATAAAAACAGATAATACTATTGAATTCATCAACAAAACAATAAATGGAGATACTATTAGTTATGATAAAGATGTTAAATTAACATTTGATGATAATTCTAATGTCATCAAAAGAGAAATATTTGATAGTAGCAAGAGAAATATTAAAAATTATGATTTTGAATATCAAAAAGATAATAATAATAACATTATTACAATTATTCCATATATAGCAGTAGGAAGTGAATTCATAAATTATTCAAAAGATATAATAACAATAGGTAGTGGAATGTATTCAATAGCTAGTATCGATTTAGAAAATAATATAAATCAGAAACTATATGAAAATTCATACTATTTCTATTCAACACATAAAATAACTATCCAAGAAGAATATAAAAATTCTTATACATATCAAACTAAGACTATTTCATATTTAAATGGTAATAGCGAAACAACTACACTTACATTTGACAATGATGTTATTAAATCAGGTGAAAAAATAGTAACATATAAAGATGGAACTTTAATCGATACTATTGAATATACTTATAATGCAAATGTAAAAGATTTCCTTTGTACATCAAACTCAAGAATTGATTCAACAACTCAAAATACAATTTATGCGTTAAAATATACGTATTATGATGATGGTGAAAAAGAATCTTTAGATAAAGAAATGTATGAAACTAATAAAGCTAATCAAGAAATGTATTTTACTTATGGTGAAAATACAAAATACAATAAGGATGGTTCTATATATACATCAAAAAAAGATTATTATAAATATGATTCAGATTATAAATTAATCCACTGTACAACATATTATACAAATGATACATTTGAAAATCTTATAATTTCTGAAAAACAAATTATAAATGGTGAACTAACTGAAACTACTTCTTCTACTTTATCTGGTACAAGCATAAGTTCTATTATTAAAAATTCTTATGAAACAAAAGATAATAAAGATGTATTAGTAAAAATTGAAAACTATTTTTATGAAAACAACCAAGTAATCAATAAGATAATAAGCAAATATAAAGATGGTGTAATATCTTCTCAAGAAGAGTATAAATATCATGATGGTAATGCGTATTTACTTAACAGATACATAGCTACTGAAAATTTTGGTTTTGCAATATCATTAGAATATGATTATGATGAAGAAACTTATGAATTATATGAAATTAAACGTTATTCTTATTTTGATACATATTATAAGGTTTATTGTTATGATGAAACAAATACTATTTATGAAATTCAATATTATTATTATGAAGATAAAGTATTAGACATAATTAAAGTTTATAATAAAATTAATAATGCTACTGAATTAACAAAAATATATAAAGTTATTAATGAACAACAATTGCTAACTGATAATTATATATATAATGATGAGACAGGTGAATTAACAAAGTATACACATGGTGTATTAAATGATAATAATCAATTTGATTATTTTATTAGTAAATATTACACTAATAATGAATTAACTTCAGTTAGAAGAATACAAAATAATTTTGATGATCAATTATCATATATTTATGAATTCAAAAAAGATTATATAAATGATGATAGCATCATTAATGGTAATGATTATAAAGATTATTCAGAATTTGTAGCACTATACTTTATTATGAAATCTGCTGATCAATAATAGCTTTAAGGCGTAAGTTTGACTTACGTCTTTTTTATATAGAAAAAATATTAATAATATAATATTATTAAATTGGGTGATAAATTGAGAAAAATGTGTTTAAAATTTATTTTTATAATATCTTCTTTTATGATGTTATTAGTTATAACATCATGTAAAAATACTAATGATGATATAAAGACAACAAAGATATGTGATTTTACTTTTAAAAATAAGCTTGGTACTTGGTTTTGGGATAAAGATTTAGATATAGATTATTATTTAGAATTTGCAAAAGATAATAATGTAAATGAAATATATTTTTGTGATTATAGTATTTCTAATAAAACAAAGGAATTATTAGAAAAAGCATATAATTATGATATAGATATCTATTTATTATTAGGTGAAAAGGAATGGATTTTAGATAGAGAAGGCTTAGATATAATTATAAATAGGTATATTGAATTTCAAAACAATAATACATATAAGCTTAAAGGCATTCATTTAGATATAGAGCCTCACCAATTTAATGACTTTAGTAGTAATAGATATGATTATTTATATAAATTAGTTGATTTAGTTTATACTAATAAAAAGCTATATAATGATATTTATTTTTCATATGATATTCCATTTTGGTTAGATGATATTATTGAATATGATAATAAGAATATGGAATGTTATAAATATATAATTGATTATGCATCTAGTGTATTTATTATGAGTTATAGAGATACTGCATCTTCTATGTATGATGTTTCTAAGGAAGAAATTATATATGCTAAAGAAAATAATAAAATATTATATTTAGCTGCAGAAACTTATAGTACTGAAGGTGATAATGTTTCTTATTACGAAGAAGGTAATAACTATATGATAAATGAATTAGAAAGCTTAAAGAAAATGTTACCATTAAGCTTTGGTATTGCGATACATAATATTAAATCTTGGGTAAATTTAAAGGACTGATTAAATCAGTCCTTCTTTAATTCTATATGTATTTTTTTGCGATTAGCTTTGCGTTATCAATTTCTTTTTGATTTGGCTTTCCTCTTGCATAAATGAATTCATCTACAAAAGGAATTCCTTTTTCTTTTAATCCATTCTTAATTAAAGTAATCGCATGCTTTGAAATCCATGATGTTGAAAATACTACTACTCTTTTGATTTTATCCTTATCAAGCTTTGAAATATATTCCTTTAAGCCTTTATCAATACCATATGCATATAATGCACCACCTAAGAATAATGTATCAACATCATTATTAATACCTTCACTAATGCTTAAAGCATTAGTATTAACTGCTTCTGCGATTGCTTCTGCAAGAATTTTAGTGTTTCCACCTCTAGAACAATATCTTACTTCAACCATAAAATCATCTCCTTATGCTTTTATTATATAATAAGATTGTATACAATTCAATAGTATAATATTTAATATTTGTTTTAGTTAAAAAAAGATGGCTAAAGCCATCTTATAATTCTATTTTGCAAAGAATACTACACCGATTGCGCCAGGACCAACATGAGTTCCTATAGTACTTCCTACTCTTTGTATAGGAACATCTTTTGTGTTTCCTTCCCATAATTCTTTTTCATCTTCTATATATTTTTTAAGCATTTCATCAGATAGCCCTGAATATAATGTTGTATATGGCATAGAAAAATCTATTCCACCACTTTTTTCAATAAGCTCATGTAATAAGTTATTTGCTTTTCTAGATCCTCTTGCCTTACCTACAAGTTTAACCTCACCATCAATTATAGAAATAACTGGTTTGATATTGAATAATTCACCTGCAAAAGCTGTTGCTTTAGATATTCTTCCACCTTTTTTTAAGTATTCTAGAGTATCTACTATCGCAAGTAGCTTTATCTTAGATTTTACTGAATTAAGCTTTTCTACGATATCTTTAATATCTAATCCTTTATCTATTAATCTTTTAGCATATAATGCTAATACTCTTTCACCTGCAGTCGCATTAAGACTATCAACTACATATACTTTATCCATGAAATCATAGCTTGCAAG
>CACZRY010000007.1 GCA_902783745.1 uncultured Erysipelotrichaceae bacterium | reverse complement strand
CTTCTAAACGCAAGCATTACTCTTGACATTTCTCCGCCTGATGCAACCTTATATAATGGTTTTAATGGTTCACCCTTATTAAATGATATTAATAAGTCTATATCATCTATACCATTACTTTTAAATATAGATTTATTAAATGGATCAGATAAATCGATATCCATAAATTTTATTTCAAATCTAGTATTTATTAATCCTAAGTCATATACTTCTTTAATAATACCATCTTCTATATTTTTACATATCTTTTTTCTATAATTACTTAATTCAATTGATGTATTTTTTAATTCTTCAAATGATTTAATCAAATCATTTTTCTTTTCATTTAATACATCATCATAATTAGTTGCCATTTCAAGTTTTAATTTTGCATCAGATAAATATGATATAAGTTCATTAACATTCATCTTATATTTATCTTTTGCTTTATTAATTTCATTTAATCTTTCGATTAAATTATTAAATTCTTCTTCATCATAATCTAAATTATCAAAATCTGATGAAATATTAGATGTTATATCATCTAAATTATAATAAATATCATCTAATCTTTCTTTTATATCTTCATATTTTTTATCATATGAAGATATATTATCTATTGCTTCTTTAATATTATAGATTTGATCAATTATATTTACCTCGCCTGAAATGTAATTCATTGCGTCACATAAATTCTTTTTGATTTTATCAAAGTGAGATAATCTATTTATTTCTTCTTCTAATTTAATATCAATATCTTCTTCTAAAGATAATGATTCTAATTCTTTAACATTGTATTCTAAGAATTCTTTTTCTTTAGATAAGTCATTCTTATTTTTTAATACTTTGTTATATACTTCATATTTATTATTATATTCATATAATTTTAGAGTATATTTATTTTTTAATTTATCAAATTTATTATCATTTTCAGGATCAACTAATTCTATATAATTATCCTTATTAAAAAGCTTAAAAGTATCATTTTGAGAATTAATTATTGCAAGATTAACTGAAAAATCTTTTAACATTTGTAATGTTATATTAGTGTTATTAATCTTAATTTTATTCTTACTTGATGTTGTTATTTCTCTTTCTATAACAATATCATCTAATATATTAATACCCATATTAGTTAATATGTTATTTAGATAATCTGTTGTATCAAATACACCTTTGATATATGCCCTATCAAAGCCATATCTAATCATATCTAAATCAGCTCTTCCACCAAGTAGTAATGTTATTGAATCAATTATTAAAGACTTACCAGCACCAGTTTCACCAGTAAGTACACTCATGTTATTTAAAAAATCTACATGTAAATCTTCAATTATTGCAAAATTTGATACCTCAAGTGATTTAAGCATTATATTACTCCTTAACAATACTTAAGAAATTTAATTCTTTATAATTTCCTTTTTTTATCAAAGCTAAGAATTCTTGGTTTCCATCTCCACCCTTAATCTTTGATTTTACTAATTTATAAATTGATAATCCTTTTAAATTTAGGGCATCTGATACATTAGAAATTGCATCAAGCCATAAATGATAATCCTTTACAATTCCATTTTTGAATCTTTTACCATCAAGCTCAAACTGTGGTTTAATTAAGGCAATAAATATAGTATCATCTGATATAAAATTACAAATACCTGGAAGTAAATATTCTATAGATACAAATGATACATCCATAACTATAAAATCAAAATGTGTATCACATTTAAAATCTAAGATATTTGTATTCTCATATGATATTACTTTAGGATTAGATTTTAATGTAGGATGAAGCTGGCTACTTCCTACATCAATAGAATATACTAATTTAGCATTGTGCTTTAATGCACAATCAGTAAATCCACCTGTTGATGCACCTATATCTAGTACTACCTTATCGTTAAAATCTAGGCTAAATTCTTCTATCGCACCTAAAAGCTTTAATCCTCCTCTTGATACATAAGGACAAGAGTTAGAAATAACTTCAATTTCATCTTTTTCACTAACATCACATGAAGATTTAGGTTTTAATCCATTAACTAAAATATCGCCATTTTTGATGGCATTTTGAGCTTTTGATCTAGAATCATAGAATCCATTTTGAACTAAATATTGATCTAATCTCATAATTATTCACTATCGAATGGAACTAATCCTTCCTTAGTCATTTCCTTTACTACAAGTTCTTCATTTTTATTTAGGATTTCATAACACTTTTTAGATAATTCAATTCCCTTTGTATATGCAGTAACTGCATCCTCAAGCTTTATATCCTTATCATCAAGCTTTAATAAGATTTCATCTAAATCTTTCATTAATTCTTCAAATGATTTTTCATTATCCTTCATTTTT
>CACZRY010000006.1 GCA_902783745.1 uncultured Erysipelotrichaceae bacterium | reverse complement strand
TTTTTATGCATTATAATTCTTTTTAATATTTTCGATAACTTCATTAATTTCAGCTTCTGATGCATAATGATCAGCGCCTCTATTCATAACGAACATTCCGCCCCAGTCTTCTTTACCTTCGTACTTAGGAACGATATGAATGTGTAAGTGACCTAATGTATCACCAAATGCACCATAGTTGATACGAGCTGGATGATAAGCCTTATCAATAGCCTTTGCAACATCACTAACATCCTTCATAAATGCATTTCTATCAGCATCTGATAAATCTTTAATTTCAGCTACATGATCACCCTTCCAAGCAACAATAGCTCTTCCCTTATATGTTTGATCCTTAAATACAATTACTTCTGACTTTTCAGTTTCGAATGCTAAAACGCCAAACTTAGCAAGGTATTCACCTTGATGGCAATATGGACAACCGTCTTTTTTCATTTTAAATTTCCTCTTTTTTATTATAATTTTAGCTTTTAAAGTACTATAACTTTTTATATTAAGAGATATTCTCCTAATTACTTTTGTTCATCTGATTCTAGAATAGCTAAGAAGGCTTCTTGTGGTACTGAAACAGAACCGATTTCTTTCATCTTCTTCTTTCCTTCCTTTTGCTTTTCTAATAATTTCTTTTTTCTTGAAATATCTCCACCATAACATTTTGCAAGAACGTCTTTTCTTAATGCTTTAATATCACTTCTTGCAATAACCTTATGATTGATTACTGCTTGAACTGGTACTTCAAATTGTTGACGTGGAATTAAATCCTTAAGCTTTTCAACAAGTACTTTTCCTCTTTCGTATGCAAAATCTTTATGTACAATTACAGATAATGCATCAATTACATCACCATTTAACATTACATCCATTTTAACAAGCTTAGATGCACCATAATCACCAAGCTCATAATCTAGTGATGCATATCCTTTTGTATAGCTTTTTAATTTATCAAAGAAATCATAAACAATTTCAAGTAAAGGGATATTATAATGTAGAACAGCTCTTGTTTCTTCTACATATCTCATATCGATTAATGAACCACGTTTCTTTTGACATAAATCCATAACTGAACCAATATAATCAGATGGAGTCATTATTGTTGCTTTAACATATGGTTCTTCAATTCTATCTATTCTTTGAACTTCAGGTAATTCACTTGGGTTATCGATTTGTACCATTGAACCATCAGTTAAGTAAACATGATAATTTACTGATGGTGCTGTTGCAATTAAATCAATACCAAATTCTCTTGAGATTCTTTCTTTTACAATATCCATATGTAAAAGACCTAAGAATCCTGTTCTAAAACCAAATCCTAATGCTTGAGATGTTTCTGGTTCATATACTAATGCAGCATCTGATAACTTCATTTTATCTAACGCATCATGTAGGTCTTGATATTGCTTTGAATCAATAGGATAAAGTCCACAATAAACCATAGGATTTAATTTTCTATATCCGTGTAATGGCTTTTCTGCAGGATTTGATACTAATGTAACAGTATCACCTACTGCAACTGTATTAATATCTTTAATAGCTGCAGTAAAATATCCAACATCACCAGCCATTAAATAATCTCTTTTTACTTCCTTTGGAGTTCTTACACCAAGTTCAACAACTTCATATGTTGCACCTGATGCCATTAATTTAATTTTATCTCCAACTTTTATTATACCTTCTTTTACACAAATTAGTACAACAACCCCTCTATATGAGTCAAATGCTGAATCAAATATTAATGCTTTTAATGGCGCATCAATTTTACCTGATGGTGGTGCAATATAAGATACTACTTGCTCTAATATATCTTTTACACCTAAACCTGTTTTTGCAGAAGCTAAAACAGCTTCATATGCAGGAATTCCAATTACATCTTGTATTTCTTTTCTTGTACCTTCAGGATCTGCTGATGGTAAATCTACTTTGTTTATTAAAGGAAGTATTTCTAAATCATTATCTAATGCTAAATAAACATTTGCAAGTGTTTGTGCTTCAACTCCTTGAGTTGCATCAACAACTAAAATTGCTCCTTCACAAGCTGCTAAAGATCTTGAAACTTCGTATGTAAAGTCTACATGGCCTGGTGTATCAATTAAATGAAATTCATATTCTATTCCATTATTTGCTTTATATTTTAAAGAAACAGCGTTAAGCTTTATTGTAATACCTCTTTCACGCTCTAAATCCATTGAATCTAACATTTGATCCTTCATTTCATGAGAATCAATAGATTCACATAACTCTAATATTCTATCTGATAATGTTGTTTTACCATGATCAATATGTGCTATGATACAGAAGTTTCTTATTTTAGATTGTCTATTCTTTAATTTATCTAAATCAAATTCCATAAAATAAGCACCTCACATTCCTTTAAAATTTTATCAAATTATAATATATTTTTCAACGTTTTATCATAATATGATAAATAAAAAAGACTTGTGATATAAAAATCACAAGTCAATATTGTTTAATTACTTTAATCTAATATATGCAGGCATTAATGAACTATAATTTGCAGATAATAAATCATATAAGTAATACTTATTCAAATCAGTTCTTTGACTAAAAACTTGATCATATGTATACTTTCTACCTTCTTTTTGTACTACTACTTCTGAAGATGTTCCATTTACATATGTATCTGAATTACTTTCAACAACTTTTACCCAACCTGATGGAGTTGTTGATAATTTACCACTTTGTGACCAGAATTCAAGAATAGCGTCATATGATTCGTTTGATGTGGAAGCACTACCATATTTAGTAGTTGGTACACTTACACCCCAAATGTGCTTATCAGTACCCTTAGCTAATGTAACAGTACCAGTTGAAATAGCTCTTTGTAAATTTAACATACCAGTTTGAGCATATGCGTTAGTAGCTGCATAATTTAATGATGCTTCACGAACTGAACCAATACCATAAGTTGCACCAAGAT
The DNA here is from genome assembly GCA_902783745.1 of uncultured Erysipelotrichaceae bacterium. GTDB lineage: Bacteria > Bacillota_I > Bacilli_A > Acholeplasmatales > Anaeroplasmataceae > Anaeroplasma. The sequence continues at coordinate 1 of CACZRY010000006.1, read as the reverse complement.
A
>CACZRY010000005.1 GCA_902783745.1 uncultured Erysipelotrichaceae bacterium | reverse complement strand
GCATCATTATAATTTAATTGTAATGTATCAACAATTAAATTACATCCTCTTGATGCGGCAGTTATTTTTGGATTATTAAGCTTAGTAATAGAATCAACTAATATGCATGCTGCATTAATAGATTCAAGTGTTCTTAAAATAGTACCAACATTACCAGGTATTTCTAAATGATCTAATACAACAACAAATTGATTCTTCTTAAAAAAATCTATAGTAGATATATCATTTAATTTAATCTTTGCAATAATACCTGCATGATTTTCTTTAAGCTTAATAATATTATAAGTTGCTTCACTAATCTCATACGCTTCTTTTGCATGATCAATTAATTTATTAAGTAATTCTTTAGTTTCATCTTTATTAATTAATTCAGTTGTATATAAAAGTAGAGGAATTTCTAAATTATTATCTAATGCAATTTCTAATACACTTAAATCATCTGATACAGTATATCTAAAATCTTTATTAGTATTTTTAATAAAATCCTTAAACTCCTTAAATATCTCATTTGATTTAGAAATAATCATAATTTATCACCAAAAAATATTATACCATAAATAAAAAATATATATTATTTTTATTTGTGTATTAATTATTACGTATTTATTTTTAATAAAGTGTTATAATTTAATAAGAGGTGTTTTTATTATGAAAAGATTAGTAAGTATTTTAGGAATAGGTTTTGGCATTTTAGCATTAGCTTCATGTAATTCAAATGAGACTACTAATAAAACCAATGTAAAAGATGATTATGAATTAAAGGTTGCATGTCCATCAGGTGCACCTATTTTAGGTATTGCATCTGCAGTATGTGATTTCAAATCTAGTATTGATACATCAAATATTGGTGTTGATGCAACTGTATTATCTGGATTCTTTAATGAAGAAGCATCAGATATAGTTATTGCCCCAATTAATATGGGATGCAATTTATATAATGCAGGTAAGTCTACTTTTAAGTTTGCAGGTGTTATTACTGCAGGTAATACATATTTTGCATCAAAAGAAGAATTTGTGCTTGATGATATAAAAGAAAGAGATTTATATTTATTTGGTAATGGTAGTATTACATCATTTGGTGCATTATATGTATTAAATGAAAATGATATTACTCCAAAGTCATTAGATTATACAGCAAATGCTAATGTATCATATTCAGGCAATAATATTTATATGACTGCAGAACCTACATTATCAGTTGCTAAAAATAGTTTAAGTCAATCAAATGAAACATTATATTCTAAATCAATTGCGGATTTATATAATGAAGTATCTAGCCATACTCTAATTCAAGCTGCAATATTTGTAAATCCAAAGACAATACAAGAACATAAGTCTTTAGTTAATCAATTCTTAACTGATGTTTCAACAAAGGATGAATTAACAAAAACTAACGTAACTAAGGTGCAAAAAGATGCAAAAACTTTAGGCTTAAATCTACCTGATGCAGTTATTGAAACTGCAATCCCTAACTCAAAGGTAGAATTTATAAGTGCATCTGATTCTAAGGATGACTTAGAATTTATGGTAGAAGAATCTTTAAGATATGAAGAAGAAGGAATTATATCTAAAACATTCTTTACAAAAGCTCCTAATGATAATTTCTATTATAATATTTAATGTATAAAAAATATTTAATTAATTTATTATACTATATCTTAGGTATTATATTGTTAGGGGTAATATATGAGATTATAGTTTTAATAAAAAATGATATTAATTTTACTCCCCAATTTGATGATATATTTAAAAGCTTCTTTAACTTGTTAGGTGATATAAACACATATAAAGGTGTATTAAATACTATAAAGAATGTATTGATATCAGTATTTATATCTTTTAGTATTGCTTTAATATTTGCAGTAATAGCATATAGATTTAATATTATACATAAGATACTACATCCTATGATGATGATATTACGCTTTATTCCAATTATTATATTAATAAATATAATATGGTTTATACTTGCGATGAAGCATAAGGATTATGTATTATATTTATCAGTATTTTCTATGTTATTCCCTATGATATATGAAACAATATATCAGGGCTTAAAATCTATTGATAAGATATATATTGATGCATATAAAATATATTCAAATACTACACCATTTATAGTATATAAGGTATATATGCCTTTAGTATTTAATTCTATTAAAGGCTCTTTATTAAATGCCTTAGGCTTAGGTATTAAAATAGCACTATCATGTGAATTTATATTAGGTATGAGAGAAACATTAGGCTATTTGATACAAGGTGAGGTTAGAAATGGATATGGGTTTGAAGTGTTATATGCATATATATTAATACTTATTATTGTATCTGTAATATTAGAACTTATTCCTCTTGTGTTGGCATTAATTTATGGTAAAATAAGTAAGGAAAGAGCGAAAAAGAGGTTTTTTGATTATGGATGCAAAACCAAAGATTAAAGTATATAAATCTGGATCTTTAAAGAGTGGTATTATTGAATTAATATTATCAATTACTATAATTGTTTTAGCAATATTATTTGCGATATTATATACACTTGGTAATCCTTCATATTTTGCGTTAGTAATAATATTTGCTGGATTATTTTTAGGTATTGGAATATTCTTACTTTATTTAGGTATTAAAGATATTTATAATGGTAGTTATTTTAAGACATTAAGAAAATTTGGTGTTAAGGATGTCGCAAAGCTTTTATATAAGGATAGAGTAGCTGGCTTAAAGAAGAGCTATATTTATAGATATCAATATAGATGTCAGGGTAAGGATTTTATAATGGAAGAACAAATAGATCCTATGTTATATGATCATTACACTGTAGGTAAAAATATACCAGTTTTAGTCTATGATAATAGAGCTATTATAGATTATGAAAAGATATTTGGTAAAAAATATTATGAAAAGAATTAAGATAGACAGCGCTTTTGTCTATCTTTTTTGTATTACTTAAATCTTTTATTTATTAAATAAAAGTGTTAAAATGATACTAGAGATATAAAAAAATCTTATTTTTTAAGTTTTATATGTCTTTTTTTTAATTAAAATAGCGTTTTTTGTTATTGAAAACGTTAAAAATACTTGAAAACGATTGCATATTTTTGAATATGTATGATATAATTAAAAAGAAAAAATATACGTTTTATGTGACATTGTATAATTGGAGGTCGGTATTATGCAAAAGAATAATTATGTAACAGTTGTTTATTTATCAGAAGATGAAGAAACAGCTAACTATCTTGAGGACATATTAACAGATAAAAAGGTAGAAGTACACTCATATGAAAAAGGTGAGGCTTCAGATGCTGAAATCGCAAGAGATGTTAAGGACTCTAGTGGATTAATTATTTTACATATTAGTGATGCGTTTGGATTCACTGAATATCTACCAGAAATTAAAAAAGCTCATCAAGCACATGTTCAAGTTACATGCTGTTATGCTGAAAAGGATAATGAACAAGAAAGCTGTAAATATCCTGTAAATGAAATTCAGCTAGTTGATGGTTACCCAATTGAAAACTTAGCTAACGATATCTGTCAGATTATTGTTGGTGGATTTAATAAGATTAAGATTAATGGATTTAATAGAAAGAAATATCGTAATCTTGCATTCAGCTTATTCTCACAAGAAAGCTATGTATGGGCATTATGCTATTTAATTAAATTATTTAAGATTCATGATCTTGAAGTTAAGGAAAGAATTGCTGATGCTTATCAAACATTACAAGATAATGATAAAGCAATTAACTATTATTCAATCTGTCTACCACTTGACTTAAAGGAATCAAGAGGTGTATCAGATGATGAATCAAGAGGTATCATCTACAATAACTTAGGTTACTTATATACTCAAACTAAGAACCTAGAATTTGCAGAAAAATATTTAAAGAAGGCAATTGAATTAAAGAACCCAGATGCATTATTCAATTTAGGTTATCTATATGAATCTTGCTGGGGATATGATTCTAAGAAGAGAAGAACAAAAGAAGGATATGATATTTACTGTAAGGTATTAACAGAAAAGTATACTTCTGAAGGTTCTAAGCAAAGAGCAACTGAAAAGTTAAAGAGAGCTGCAGACCGTCTATTAAGAAGAAAAAATTATGCAGCTGCAAAGACATATTATATGGCTATTGGCGATGGTGCTAAGGCAGCAGAATGCTTAAGAAATATTAAGAGAATTCGTGCTTTATACGAAGAAAGAAAGCGTCGTCAAAAGACTGGTGGAGAAACTGCACAAGTTAAGAAGCCAGTTGCAAAGGCTGAACCAAAGGTTAATGAAGTACCTAAGGCAAAGGTTATTAAGCGCCCTACTCCTCAAGTAGAAGCTAAGGTAGAAGAAAAGCCAACAATTAAACCAGCTGAAGTACAAGTTGAAAAGGTTGAAACTGCAAAGGCTCCTTATGAAGAAGCTAAAGTAGAAGAGACAAAAGTTGCTGATGCTCCTGTTGAAGAAGTTACAAAGACTCCTACAGTAGAAGAAGCAAATAAAGAAACTACTGATGTAGCTGATGATACTGCTCATCCTGCATTAGAAGATGAAGAATAATATTAAATGAGACAATGTACATTGTCTCATTCTTTTTATTTATTAGGAAATACTATTTAGGTGTATTTTAGTACGCATAACCTCAAATGGAAGTTTATAGTTTAACTATACAATATACTTTACAATATGTAAAAAATATAAATTAGTTTTAAATTTACTTTACAATTTTTCCTTTTTTGCTATATTATAAGTGGATAGAGATATCCCGTGTTGTGGCACGTAAAAGCTGTACTGCACTTAGGCAGGTTAATTACTAAGACTTGTTATATTCGGAAGAATATAGAACCTTGCAGTTTGGTCATAACTGTAGTCCACGCCAAGGACTTAAATTATTGGCGACATATAATGTATGGAAATACATTGAAGCTGACAGCCAGCTTACAACCACAGTAATATAAAAGATTTGGTTAGGGCTTGAAAAATAGCCCTAACTTTTTTAAGGAAATGAAATAAT
>CACZRY010000004.1 GCA_902783745.1 uncultured Erysipelotrichaceae bacterium | reverse complement strand
TTAGTACGATTAATAGAATTTAGATAACGTCTTGCAATAAAATATGCAGCACGAGTCTTAAGCTTACTTCTAATCTTCTTCTTTGTATAATCAACCTCACCTGGCTTTAATGGGCGTGTAGGTGGGTCTTGTTCAACATCTAAGTCAAACTTTCCTTCTGTTTCATATTCTCTTATTTTTGCAAGTATTTCTAATCTATCAATACTTTTTCTTTTTGACTTAACATCAACCCATTTAACTTCTTTGTTAGTTTCTTTTATTGCTAAGTCTCTAAGACGATTTCCTGCTTCTAAATCACGCTTTCTTTGTTCCTCTGTATAATTAGATAATATATCTCTTATTTCATTAAAATAAGGAGTCATCTTACAATATTTCCAGAAGTATGATTCTAATCTAACATCATAAAAATGCCAAGGCTTACTCCACATAATATAATGAATCATATTAATTTCTGAATCCTTATATTTTATTTCTCCATAAACCTCTGTATTCCATGAATCAGAAATCCATCTTACTCTTCCTTCACAAATAATATTTAAGTAATCCTCATCCTGAGTTACCTTACATTCATATAATGAAACAATATCTGTGAATTGATCTAGGACGCATTCATTTCTAAATGCTTCTAGATTTATTAATAATAAACCAGCATTGAAGAATTTATTTCTATCAATACCTAAATTAGTTTCAACATAATCTCCATAGATCTTATTTTGAACCATTGCTTGCTCATGACAAGCACCAACTAAATTATCTCCAAGTTCAGTTGAATATAATTTAGCTATATCTCCTAATACAACAGTATCAGAATCAATATATATTGCCTTGTCATATTCTTGGAACATATCAGCAATAAATAATCTATAATATGTTGCATTTGAATAATAATCTCTTAATGGAAGTCTATCCTGAACCTTCTTAATATATGATGTACAATCAATAAATTGTAATCTAGCATTTGAATAAGGTTCTAAAATCTTATAACCTACTTCCATTTTTTCATAAGAAATACCAGTATTCATTATGTATAAATGATATTCATAATTCTTACTTGCATTTTCCATAATTGATTTCATTGTAACGTATGTAAATTTAATAAAATTTTCATCGCATGCAAAGAAAATGGGTACTACCTTGTTATTCATGGTTTTCTCCTTCCGTAAATGAGTGCTTTAATGCTAAATACTCATTTAAGATATCATCAAATTGATGATATTTTAGCTTGTTATGTATATCATCTACATGCCACTGTTTAATGTTTGCAACATGTGGATATGGTGTAAAATATAATCTCTTTGCAAAGTGTCTAATAACTGTTTTCTTAGTAAGCATACCTTGACAGTTAAATTTTTGCTTAAGCATTTTCTTTTTTGTTGTAGATCTTATTAATGCAGATTGATCTGCAAAAGGTAAATGCTTTAATCTTAATAATTTTCTTGCTTTTTCTAATATCTTTGTTTGCTTCATGTATTCTAAATTAAATAGTAATACACCAGCATTTATATAATTTGGGTGAACTAATAGTTTACCATATTGGTCTCTTGCAGCTGCGTATTCATAGCCTGTAACATCAATATTATAAATTTCATTAATATCGCGATTAAACATTATATCGCAATCTAAATATAATAGCTTATCTGGCATATTAGGTACTAAATCTGCAAGTAATCTTAATAATGTATATGGAGATGCATAACAATGTTCATTAGGGCATCCCTTAAATTCTTTATTGTATAGGTCTGTAACATCAATCATTACTACCTTATTGTCTTTATTATATTTTTGTGCAACCTTCTCAAAGAATATTCTCATTTCTTCTGTTAAAGGTGTATATTGTGGCTTTAGATATGTACAATCTGCAGTATAAATATAGAATGTTATTGGTTCAGTATCATCACTTCTTTTAAATATTGATAGCATTCCAGTAAGCACTCCATCAAATACCTTAGTGTTTCCACAGAATAGTACGTTTTTCATATGAAATTATGATACCTCCTTTTTAACATATTCAATTAGCTTATAATCACTTAAAGCCGATCTTTCTTTCATTTTATCATAAACTTCATTTCTAAGCTTAGCTCTTCTTTCACTTTTTGATAAGCTTAAGTCAGGAATGAAAGGACCATCTACATAAGTAGTTATTCTAATTTTTCCTTTTACAAGGTTATAACAATTAGTAAAACAATATACCTTAGTATTAAAATCTATAGGATAACGAAATGAAGTATCTTTGAAATTTCTAATACCTGTATAATATGGCCAAATATGAGCCTCAGGATAAATCATTATCGCATGTTTTTGTTCTACTCTTTTTTTAATTGCCTTTATGAAATTCTTACTTGCACCAATTGTATCAGGTAAAGGCATAGCACCCATAGATGGTGTTACTCTTCCTAAATAAGGCATTGATACGTTATTTGGATGAACAATAACATATGTATCCTTTGGGTTATTTACCATTGTTGGGATTAAAGCATCCGCAACATCCTGAGTATGATTTCCATAAATGAAATATGCCTCATGTCTTGATTGCTTTAATATTTTTTTATTTACAATTTTATGATGAAATTTTTTATGTAAATAAATTTTTGCTAAAGGGTTCGCAACAATTCTATACCAGAATATATGCGTCAAAAATTTAATGGGGCCACGCCTAATATATTTATAATTTTCATCAATTTTTTTAGGTGTAATTTTTGTTGGAGAAAACTCATCATTAAGTTCATCCTCATAATAAATTATCTTCTTGTCCATAACTATAACCCCTCAAGATAAATATATTATACTACTTACGTAGTAAAGTCAATATTATTCACCCTTCATGCATATTATATCACGACATCTAGTTTTTGAAAAGAGATAAAATAGTTTTTTGTTTAGTTTTTCGTAATATTAATAAAAAGACGTATATTATTATATAATATACGTCTTACATTTGTTAATTTTTTCTATAATGTTATAGATGAAGTTAACTTGAATT
>CACZRY010000003.1 GCA_902783745.1 uncultured Erysipelotrichaceae bacterium | reverse complement strand
CTTAGTATGAGGTAACATACCATAGATAGCTTGTTCAACCATTCTAGTTGGAGTCTTAGCCATAACTTCTTCAGCTCTTAAAGTTCTTAAGCCACCAGTGTATTCACTGTGGTGTCTATATAACTTATCACTCCACTTTTTACCAGTTAATTTAATTTTTGAAGCGTTAATAACGATAACGTTATCTCCGCAATTTACATTTGGAGTATATGTAGGCTTGCCCTTACCTCTTAGTAATGAAGCTACTTGTGTAGCTAAACGACCTAAAGTAAGTCCTGTAGCGTCAACGATATACCAACCATGTTGTACTGTTTGATTTGTTGCCATGAAAGTCTTATTCATGTTAATTTTCCTCCATAAATTTTAATTAATAAATTTTTTGAGGGCAATTGTGGATAATTGCTTAAAAATGTACCATTACAAATTTTACAATCATAATCAGTTCAAGTCAAGCAAATTTTTTATTTTCGTTAAAAAAATGCTTCCATCCTTATTATATATAGGCAAAATGTATTTAACTTCTTTTATATTTTTAATAAAATGTATGTTTTTGTAAAACGTTTACAGAAAACGCTTTATTTTTTTCAGATTTTATGATATTTTATTTTCGTATAGCAAAACCGAGTTGACTTCAATAGGGAGAAGTTTAGGTCGTAGTATATTAAAACGGAATAGATTTTATTTAAGGAGGAAATATGAAAAAATTTGCAGCTTTTGCATTATCCGTTTTTACCGTTTTAAGCATTATGCTTAGTAGTTTCTTTGGAGTAAATGCCGCTACTTCCATTTCATGGAACTTCAAAGATACTAATTTTAAAAGCTTAGGTACAATCTCTTCTACAGTTACAGTCGATGACTTAACTTTAGTTGCTACCTCAAGCAAAACAATGAGTGTTAAATCTAATACAGTTACTGTTGACAGTACAAGCTATACTTACTGTCTAGCATTAGGTGGTGGAGGAAGCACTTCATATCGTAGTGTCAAGGTTCCTGTATCTGGCGCATCAACTATTAAAGTTATCGCAGATGCAGCATCTACTAGAACATTAGTTTTAGCAGATTCTAATGGAACATCATTAGGCACAAATTCAGTAACATCAACTGCTGAACTAGAAACATTTACTTATACAGGTTCAAGTGGTTATGTTTACTTATATTCATCTGGTTCTAATATTAATCTTTATAAGATTCAAGTAGATTCAACTAGTTCATCATCTAGCTCATCTTCTTCATCTTCAAGTTCTTCTTCTAGTTCCACAACATCATCATCTGTTTCATGGAACTTCAAGGATACAGATTATAAAAACCTAGGTACAATCACTACAACACAGACAATAAATGATTTAACTTTAAATGCTACATCTGATAAATATATGAAGATTTATCAGAATACAGTTACAGTTAATTCAACATCATACACATATGCATTATCTTTAAGAGGTGCTGGTTCTACTTCATATAGAAGTGTGAAAATACCTGTTAGCTCAAGTGCTACAATAAAGGTAATTGCTGATGCTGAAGCATCAAGAAGCTTAGCATTAACTGACGCAAGTGGTAATAGACTTACTACTTGGTCTGTTTCAACTACTGCTTCCCAAGTATCTTATTCATATTCAGGTTCTAGTGGTTATGTATATTTATATTCAACATCATGTAATATAAATATTTATAAGATTCAAGTAGATAATGCTTCATCAAGCTCATCTTCTTCATCTTCAAGCTCATCTAGTTCATCATCTTCATCTTCAAGCTCTTCAACTGTTACTAATGCAGTAACAACATATAGTGCATTAGTATCTGCAATTGATAAAGCTGAAGCTGCAGGTGGAGGAACTGTTTATGTTTCAGGTACTGAAGTTGCATGTTCAGGTCAAATTGCATTATCAACAGCAAACGCAAACGTATCAATCGTTGGTGTTGCAAACTCTGATGGTTCATACCCAGTATTAGAATTTGAATCATTCTTAGATTCATATATTGGTAAATCTACATCAGATTCAGCTGTTGGTATTAGAATTACAGGTTCTTATTACACAATTAAGAACTTAATCATCCAACATGCACCAGATAATGGTATTCAAATTAAGGGTAGCTCTGCAGGAAATAATAAAGTATCTAATGTTATTACAAGATACAATAATGATGCAGGCCTACAAATTACTGGTGGCGCATATTCAAATACAATTGAATACGTATCTTCTTATAGAAACTGCGACATCTACACATTAGGTGGAAATGCTGATGGATTTGCACCTAAGCTTGGCGCAGGTAAGAACAATACATTCAATTACTGCTATGCATGGGACAACTCAGATGATGGTTGGGATTCATATGATAAGAGTGGAGATTTAACTCCAAATATTACATATACTAACTGTGCATGCTGGCATAATGGTGATGCAACTACATTCACAGGTGAATGGGATTTAGCTCAAGGAAACGCATTAGATGAAGAAATGCTAATGATTCGTTTAATTGAAGCTCAATCACCAACATTCAAAACAAAATATAACGCTGGTTCTATTTCATTACCAACAAGCTCATTCTTAAGCACTTCAAGTGGAACATTATCAATTTCATCTTGGAAGTCTAATTATGATGGTAATCCAAATGGATTCAAATTCGGTTCTGCTTATTCTGATTCATCATGCGTAAGAACAGTTAAAAACTGTCTAGCATTTGATCATGGTAAAAAAGGATTTGATAATAACAATTCAGCAGTCACTGCATCATTCACAAATTGTGTTGCATTCGACAATGGTTATAACTATTACATTTCACCATTCACAATTACTTCATGGTCAAATGTATATGGCTTTAGTGGCTCATCATCAGATAAGCTTCCTTCAGGCTATTCAGTTCAAACACCGTCTTCATCTAGCCAGTCTTCTATTCGTTCTAAAGTTACATCAACTAAGAACAATATCATAAGCTATTGTAAGGCTAATAAGATTCCATCATCACTATATTTTAATATTTACTAAAATTTAGTGACATATAAAAAGCTTAGGATTTTGCTATACGTCCTAAGCTTTTTTTCTTTTTATTCAAATCTTTTCTTTTTAATAACCATATAATTTAATATCGCTAAAGGTATCGAAACAATTACTGGTAATAAAGGAATAACATATATACTTGCATCATTTATAATTGATGCCATAAATAATATTCCATTCAATAAAGTAAATCCGATTGTAAATGCGCCAAGTATAACAATTCCTAGTTTCTTATCAGTTAATACCTCAAGTATTGTAACCATAAGGAGTCCAATAACAAATAGTATTATAAAAGATGCAGCTATTATCTTATTAAAATAGAATACAGGATATATTGCACCTAACCCCATTAAAATACCAGAAACACCTTTTAATACAACATACACCTTGTCCTTACCATTCTTATAAGGTGATGCAAGTAATGCATATACTAAACTTACAACTCCAAATCCAATTACAGGAGCTACAACAATAAATGCGAATATTATATAAATAAATAATGTAATACCATTAAAAACTCCAACAAGTGAGCTTATTATATGAGTACCTTCATATGTAGATGTAGTAACTGTATTAGTTACAGTTGTAGTTTCTTCTGCAAATACTGGACTTATCATAAATAACATAAAAAAGCATAATAAAAGAATTACTATTATCTTCTTTCTCATATAAACACCCCTTATTAATAAATAATTAGATTTTAAACGTTTTTTATAAATATCCTTAAAGTCATTATAACATAATAAAAACGCGAAAAAAAGCCCCTTGGCTTCACAAAAAACCAAGGGCTTTCAAATTAATCTTTTATTACAAATTGATTTACAACTGATAAAGCTCCAATAAAGATGAATAAAATTGCATCAATAATGAACGCTGCACCTAATGTTGCATTTAAGTCAGCTGCAGAAACACCATTAGTTGCAGGATTCAACATTAAATCAGTTGTTCCTAAGAATAAGAATACTGCTGCAATAACAGCAATTGCTGTTAATACGATATTTAGTATAAACGCAATCTTCTTATCTTTAATAAAGAACATAACGCATGGAATTGCGATAGCAGCAATTATAAAAATAAATGTCATAATACCGCCAAAAGATGCATCAAGAACTCTTACTTTAGCGTTAAAAACTGTAGTATCATATCCAAATAATACTTTGAAACCTGATGTTGTTGCATCACTATTCTTATAACCAATTGCTGGTGCAAATAATAAGAATAATGCAACTAAAGCTAAAACAGCTTGGCAAATGTAAATAATTGATTTTTTTGTTAACTTCATTTTTTTAAAATCCTCCTTAATAGTTTTATTATATAATAAAAACAATTTTATTAATATACTATTAAATAGTTTTTTTGTTAAAAACAGCTAATTTAATTGTTTTACCATCACATTTAAAAATTGACATCCCACAATTATATAATGGTAAAGAAAAGCTATATTTATTCTTATCAATCATATATGCTAATGCTTTTATTACATGTGAATGCGAAACAATTAATATCTTTTTCCCATCATATTCCTTAGCTAATTTAATTAACGCATTTGATGATCTTTTTATAATTTCTGATGTTTTTTCTATACCATCTACAGTATCACTATTAATTATTCTAAAAGCCTCATCTGATACTTCTTTTCCTTCCATAGGTCCAAACGCTCTTTCAGTTAAATCATCTGATATCATGCAGTCTCCTAAACCTAATTCACAATCTATAATAATACCTGTTGCGTATGCACGACGTAGGGGAGATGTTATTATTTTATCAAATCTAATTCCATTATCTATAAAATATCTTCCTAATTCATGAGCTTGCAAAATACCATTTTTATTTAATGGAGTATTAATACGACCTTGAATTAATCCATTCTTATTATAATCAGTTTCTCCATG
>CACZRY010000002.1 GCA_902783745.1 uncultured Erysipelotrichaceae bacterium | reverse complement strand
TTTATCAATTGTATTCTTTGCGTTAATTTCTTGGATAATACCAATTATAGTATTAACTATAACGATTAAGAAGAATACTAAATCAGTAAATGTATGGAAATTCTTATACATAATACCTACTGTTATTAACGCAACAGCAATTAATAAAATAAGCATATTAAAGAATGTAAATACATTACTAAAAATAATCTTACCAATAGACTTAGATGTCTTTCTTACAATAGTATTAGTTAAGCCTTCAAGTTCTCTTTCATTTACAACATCAGTAGGCAAACCATTTTCTGGGTCTGTATCATATCTTTTTACATTAACCTTATGATGCTTTAAATATTTTTTTGATTTCTTAATCTTTTTACTTCTTTTCTTAGCTTCTATTCTCTCTTCTTTTGAGCGTTTTCTTTCCGCTCTTTTTTGAGCAATTCTAGCTTCTATTGTAACCTCACCTGTAATGATGGTATTGTTTTCTTCATCATTATCATTTTCTTCATATCCATCAGCACGTAAATCTTCTGAAATTGATTTCTTTTCAATTTCAGCCTGAGCTTCTTCTAATTCTTCTTTGGTGTATTCATTTGATTTTAATTCGATATCATCTTTGTTACTCATTTGGAATCTCACCTACACTAAAAATATAATTAATTAACTCATTTATTCTATCTTTCTTTTCTTTGAAATATAGATAACCAAAAACTGCTTCAAAGCCTGTTGCTAAAAGATATGTTTGAATATCAATATTCTTTCTTCTTGAAGAAACATGACTATTTCTACCATGACGGAATGCTTCTTCCTCATCAGGTAAAAGAATACCCTTATTTAGCATTTGTGTAATTAAATATGCTTGTGATTTACCACTTGTATATTTAGTTACAAGCTTGTGAAGATTATTAACATTTGTGTTGCCTTTTTCTATAAAATAACGTCTTACTTCAATTTCATATACAGCATCTCCCATATATGCTAAAGACATTCCGTTCATTAAATTAATATTCATTATAATATGTTCCACTCTAAAAGCTTTGCTCTATAGATATCTGCTTTTGCAAAATCCTTATTAGTTCTTGCATCTTGCCAATCCTTATAGCACTTAAGCTGTTCTTCATTCATTTCTTCTATAAATAAATTAATTCCTAATACATCTAAAATTTTCTTAAAAGTATTTACTTCTAATAAAAGATTATCATAATCTTTGCTTCTTGTATATACATTTATTTCTTTTACTATATCAGTAATTAGTGTTAATACATTTTGTACATTAAAATCATCATCCATAAATTCCTTAAATTTATTTATTTCAGATTCATTAATCATACTACCCTTAATATCATTATATTGTAATGTATATAGGGCTTGTTTATATGCACGTTGCCACTTATCATATTCCTTTGCATATTGTTCTTTTAATTCAGCTGAATAGCTTATAATTGAACGATATGGTGAGAATAAGATTAATGAACGTAAAATCATTCCATCCTTCTTAGATTCTAAATCCTTAACAAAAATAACATTACCTAAGGATTTACTCATCTTTTCACCTTGTAAGTCTAATCTACCAACGTGTAACCAATATTTTGCAAGATGGTTATGATATTTAGCTTCACTTTGTGCAATTTCATTTTCATGGTGTGGGAATTTTAAATCCATTCCACCACCGTGAATATCAATAACCTCACCAAATAGCTTATGATTCATACATACACATTCTGTATGCCAACCAGGTCTACCTGCACCAAAAGGTGAATCCCATTTAATACCTTTATCTGTTTTCTTCCATAATGCGAAATCTAATGGTGATTCTTTTTTGTCATTTACTGCAATTCTTGCGCCTGACTCTAAATCATCAGATACTTGGTTTGATAAGCATCCATAATCCTTAATCTTACCAACTCTAAAGAACACATCTCCATCATTACCATATGCGTATCCATCTTTAATTAAATCATTAATGAAACTAATCATTTCAGGAATATATGCAGTTGCATGAGGAATAAGATCTGGTTTTCTTGAACCAACCATTTCAACAGCTTTCCAATATTGTTCTTCATAGAATTTAGCAATTTCTTCTTCAGTCTTACCTTGTTCTATAGCCTTATTAATAATCTTATCGTCAACATCTGTAATATTTGATGCGTATGTTACTTCATATCCTAAGAATTCTAAATAACGCTTCATCATATCATAAAATATTACAGGTCTTGCGTTTCCGATATGAATATAGTTATATACTGTAGGTCCACAAACATACATATTTACCTTCTTACCATTTTGTGGAATAAATTCTTCTACTTTATTTGTTAATGAATTATAAAATCTTAAAGCCATATTAATACCTCCCTTATTAACAAAAATAGAGCGCTAGGCTCTATTCTCTTTAAAAATACAATTATTCAAAATATTGATTATCTAACAAATACTGATAAATACTTGAATCATCACCAAATACTTCATTATAAGTTGTTTTATCATTTGTGTTAGCACAATTATTAAATCTTTCATCGCCATCGCTATAGCAATTAGATGCTGCAAAATTATCAATTATTGTCTTTGAATTTTCTTTTGCATTAAATTTATTTTCATTTTTGAATAATACATATGAATTAGTTAGCTGAGCATAAGGGTCAGTTGCAAGTCCGATGAATCCACCAATATATACCTTATAATCATCTAATGCTAATTTAACATCAGAAAAATCATTTTCTGCCTCTGGATCATCAATAACACCAGCGTTAATATCCATTTGTGTTATTGCTGCACACTTTGTAACATTACCATTTTGCATAGCACCAACAAATCCGCCGATTTGAATATTTACATAACCATTTGATGAATTTGACTTATAAATAGTTATATTAGAATCTGCAAAAGAATCTGTAATTAAACCATTTGATGAAATATCTCCAGCAAATCCACCTAAGAATAATGAGCCAACTGTTGATTTAGATGTTGAAGTGTAATATAAAGTTGAGATTAAGCTACCAATTGCACTTGAATCTTTAATCATATATTCATTATCGTTATATAAACCACCAGCAATTTGACCAGCGAATAATCCCATATAAACATTTAATCTACATTGAGTTACTTCGATTTCAACAGAATCTAAGTTAACATTAGAAACTGCACAAGTATCAACAATACCAAATGCACCACCTAAATATAGATTAGCAGTTGAGTTACCAGCGATTAAAATATCAACACCATTTACTGTAACATTTGAAATTGTTGAATTTAATGCCTTACCTGCAATTGCACCAGCATAAGTTGTTGAACGACCTGTTGCTAAATCGATAGTTGCATTTTCAATTGATAAGTCCTTAATTGTTGCACCATTGCAATAATTAAATAATCCCATATAAGTTGATGCATCTAATGTGAAATTCTTAATTACATGTCCATTACCATTGAATGTACCTTCAAATGGATTTGATTCACTAAACTTTGTAACACCTGATAAAGAAACGCCTTCAGCTTCAAAATCGATATCAGCACCTAATACGAAGCTTCCCTTGCTATCATCATAAATGCTTAAGAAATCTTGAGCAGTTAAGATTTCAGATGAATCACCTTCAGTTGAATTTGCCTTAGTTGTAACATCAATTGAAGTAATTTCTTCTTCAAATGAATTATAAGTTACCTTAAATACATATCTATATTCAGTTGCTGCTTCTAGACCTTCAAACTTTAAAGTAGCTGAAGTATAAACATTATTAGAAAATGTTACTTCCTTCTTCTTGTTTGTTGATGCAACGTATTCATCGCTATCTGAATCGTATACATACTCATAAACATAAGGTACAGCTGCACCTGACTTAATATTGTCATTATTACTAATTGTTATAGTTAATGTTACTGTTGATGCAGTTACACTAGGTCTCATTGAAACATCACTAGCCTTTAATCCAGATGATGATGAGCATGATGTTAATGTCAATGCTACTAATGCTACAACAAAAGCAGTAACAATTGAGAATAATGCTTTTAGCTTGTTCATTGTTATTACCTCTACTAATTACTTTTTGGCGAAAAATGCCTATAAATCAAAATAATTATACATTAATTTAGTTTAATATACAATAATTAAATTCGGCACAGTTTATTCACCCATTATTATAAATAATGGTATTTTTTTGTAAAGGTTTTTACAATAATGCAATTCAATTTCTATTCAGAATTTGTAACATATTACAAACCATCATTAAATTAGTAAGAATTAATAACAAAAATTAGTGTTTTTGAGTCTGTTTTCATTGACAAATTAATACATTATCAATATAATAATTAATACGTACTTTTAAGGAGGTTTTTTATGTTAAAGGTAGGCT
Source organism: uncultured Erysipelotrichaceae bacterium (assembly GCA_902783745.1). Classification (GTDB taxonomy): domain Bacteria; phylum Bacillota_I; class Bacilli_A; order Acholeplasmatales; family Anaeroplasmataceae; genus Anaeroplasma. The sequence continues at coordinate 16,085 of CACZRY010000002.1, read as the reverse complement.
TAGACATTGGATCTACTACTATAAAATGTGTAGTATTAGATGAAAATGAAAACATTATATATAAAGATTATCAACGTCATTATTCTCATATTAGAGATAAAATGGTTGAAAAGCTAAGCTATTTAAAAGGAAATAGCATTATTGGTGATAAAGTATTATTTGCTATTTCAGGCTCTGCAGGTATGGGTATTGCTGATGGATGCAATCTACAATTCGTACAAGAGGTTTATGCAACACGTATTGCTGCAAATAAATTAATCCCTGGTACAGATTGTATTATTGAACTTGGTGGAGAGGATGCAAAAATTCTTTTCTTAACAGATGGACTAGAAGTTAGAATGAATGGTTCTTGTGCTGGTGGTACAGGTGCATTCATAGATCAAATGGCTACATTATTAAATGTTGACATTACAGAAATAAATAAATTAGCATCTGCACATCAAAAGACATATCCTATCGCATCAAGGTGTGGAGTATTCGCAAAAACAGATGTTCAACCTCTTTTAAATCAAGGTGCTTCAAAATCAGATATTGCAGCATCTATATTCTATGCAGTAGTTAACCAAACAATCGGTGGACTTGCACAAGGAAGAGAAATTAAGGGCAAGGTTGCTTATTTAGGTGGACCTTTAACATTCTTATCAGAACTTAAAGACGCATTTGATAAAGTATTAAAAACAGATGGTATTTGCCCTGATAATTCATTATATTATGTTTCTTTAGGTGCTGCTTTTTGTGCATCAGAAGAAATTTCAGTTTCAAAAACAATTACAGATTTAGTTAATTTTACAAATAAAGCAACATATGCATATAATGAACCATTATTTGCATCAAAAGAGGATTATCAAGAATTCTTAGATAGACATGCAAAAGATAGAGTTGAAACATATCCACTTGATGGATATGATGGACCTCTATATTTAGGTATTGATTCAGGTTCAACTACCCTAAAATTTGTTCTTATTGATGAAGATGGTAATATTCGTTTTGAATCTTATAATCAAAACAAAGGTAACCCTGTTTCAGTTATAAAAGATATATTTACATCATTATATGAAAAATATCCTAACCTTAAGATTAAAGCATCTGCTTCTACTGGTTATGGTGAAGAACTTGCTAAAAACGCATTTAAGCTAGATGGTGGATTAGTTGAAACTATGGCTCACTATATGGCTGCAGAAAAATTCATGCCAAATGTTGATTTCATTATCGATATTGGTGGACAAGATATTAAATGCTTTAAGGTTGAAAACCATGCAATATCAAATATCTTCTTAAATGAAGCTTGTTCTTCTGGTTGTGGTTCTTTCTTACAAACATTCGCAAACGCACTAGGATATAAAATAGAAGATTTTGCTGAAATCGCATTAATGGCACCAAAGCCAGTTGACTTAGGTTCAAGATGTACAGTATTCATGAACTCTTCTGTTAAACAAGCTCAAAAGGATGGTGCAACAATCGATAACATTTCTGCAGGTCTTTCAATTTCAGTTGTAAAGAATGCATTATATAAAGTTATTCGTACTCCATCTAAAGAAGCTTTAGGACAACATATTGTTGTACAAGGTGGTACATTCTTAAATAAAGCAGTATTAAGAGCGTTTGAACGTGAATTAGGATTAAATGTTGTATGTCCTAATATTGCAGGACTTATGGGTGCATATGGTGCTGCATTATACGCTAAATCATTAAAAATAGAAAATAGTACTACTATTACAAAAGATGAATTAAAAGAATTTGTACATGATGTTAAAAATGTTAATTGCCAGTTATGTAATAACCACTGCCTATTAACAATTAACTCATTTAAAAACAATCCAAATAAGTTTATATCTGGTAACCGTTGTGAACGTCCATTAGGCGCAAAAGCACAACAAAAAGGAGAAAACTTATACGAATATATTAGAACAAAGCTTTCTAAATACCAACCAGTACCAAAAGCTCCACGTGGAGAAATTGGTATTCCACTAGTTTTAAATAATTATGAATTATGGCCATTCTGGTATACATTCTTCAAAGAATTAGGTTTCAATCCTAAGCATTCAGGATTCTCTAATGCGATGATCTATTCAATGGGTCAGCATACAATCCCATCAGATACAGTATGCTATCCTGCAAAATTAGTTCATGGTCATATAGAAAAGCTTTTACTAGAAGGATTTAAGACTATCTTCTATCCATGTATTACATATAACATTGATGAAGGAAAAGGTGACAACCACTACAATTGTCCTATTGTTGCATACTATCCAGAAAACATTGTTAATAATGTTAACGCAATAAAGGATATTGACTTCATTTATGATTTCGTATCATTAGATGATATTCCTCACTTCAAGATTAAGATGAAAGAAATTTTATCTAAGCATTTTAAAGGCATTAGCCAAAAAGAGGTTAATAAAGCAACAGATAAAGCATTCGCTGAATATAGTAACCATCTAGAAGATATTAGATTAAAAGGTCAAGAATACATAAAGCGTGCAAGAGAAAAAAATATGCCAATTATTGTACTTGCAGGTCGTCCATACCATGTTGACCCACAAGTAAACCATGGTATTGATAAGTTAATCGCTTCTATGGGTGCTTATGTTGTCACTGAAGAATCTATTTCTAATTTAATTGATAAATATAGAGTTAGAGTATTAAATCAATGGACATATCATTCAAGACTATATGCAGCTGCAAAATACTGCCTAACACAAGATGATATGAACTTAGTTCAATTAGTATCATTTGGATGTGGACTTGATGCAGTTACAACAGATGAATGTAAATTAATCTTAGAATCTAATGGTAAAATTTATACACAAATTAAGATTGATGAAATAACTAACCTTGGAGCTGTAAAGATTAGACTTCGTTCTTTATTTGCAGCATTAAAGCAAAGGGAGGCTAAGAAAAATGCAGGAAAATAATAATTTAAATGCAAATCCTAACCGTAGAATTATAACTGAAAATGATATTGAGGATGAATCATTTGAATTTCCTAAATTCACACAGGAAATGAGAAAAGATTATACAATCCTAATCCCTAATATGCTAGATATCCACATGTCTTTATTCGAAGGAATATTAAACATGAGTGGATATCATGTTGAAATTATGCATAATGAAGGTCCTGAGGTTGTTACTGAAGGCTTAAAATATGTTCATAACGATACATGCTATCCTGCACTATTAGTAATCGGTCAATTCATTGATAACCTTAATCATAGAAATGACCTTGATAAGCTAGTATTACTTATCACACAAACAGGTGGAGGATGTCGTGCATCAAATTATCTACATCTATTAAGAAAAGCTTTAGTAAAGGCAGGTTATGGCTTCATACCTGTTGTATCACTAAATGCTTCTAACCTAGAAAAAGATTCAGGTCTACAATTAACACCAAAGTTAATATTTAGAGTTGCTGCCGCAATGACTTATGGCGATATGCTAATGTATACATACAATAAGACTAGATCTTATGAAGTTAAAAAAGGCTCAAGTAAAGAATTAACTTACAAGTGGGTAGAAAAGCTATTAGAACAATTTAAAAATAATAAAGGTACAAGTTATCGTGACCTAAAGCGTAATATTAATGATATCGCAAAAGATTTCAACGAATTAGAAATTGATGATTCACATCAAAAACCAAAGGTTGGTGTTGTTGGTGAAATATATATTAAATACGCTGGATTAGGTAATAACCATCTTGAGGAATTCTTAGTATCTCAGGATGCAGAGGTTATGGTACCTGGTTTATATGGATTTGTATTATATTGCTTATATAATGGTATATATGATAATTTATTATACGGACGTAGTAAGAAATCCGCATTAATAAATAAATTCTTAATATGGTATTTAAGAAGACGTGAGGCTTTAATGATTAATGCCTTAGAAAAAACTAAGTTCACACCAATGAACTACTTCTACCGTACTAAGGATTTAAGTGAGGGAGTTTTAGACCATGGTGTTAAAATGGGCGAAGGATGGCTTTTAACAGCTGAAATGATGGAGCTTGTTGAAATTGGTTATCCAAATATTATATGCGCTCAACCATTTGGTTGCTTACCTAACCACATTTGTGGTAAAGGTGTTATGAAAAAGATTAGAACATTACATCCAGAAGCAAACATTATTGCGATAGACTATGACCCTTCTGCGACAAAGGTTAATCAAGAAAATAGAATTAAATTAATGCTTGCAATCGCACGCGAAAGATTAGATAAAGATGGAAAGGCGAAATTATAAGATGAAAGAATTATGCTATAACTTAACTCAATATGAGACTAAAAAATTATTCGCAACAATCACTATTGAAGAAATTCATTTAAAAAATGGAGATATTCTATTTGAAGAATATGATCAATGTGAAAAGCTTGCTTATGTTGTTAATGGTACTATTATTGCTAAACAAAACTTTAGTGATGGTCATGACTGTATCTTAAAAGTATTAAGTAAGGGTGACTTTATAGGTATTAACCTAATATTCTCTTCAAATCCTCAATATAAAGCATCATTCTATTCTAAAGGTGATTCTACAATTAAGGTTATCTCAAGAGAAGATTTATTAAAGCTAATGGAAAACAAAGTTGTAAAAGAAAATGTATTAGCTAGAATAAGTGATTGTGCTATAGAATTAAATGAACATATTAAATTATTAAATCATAGAAGCATTCGTTCTAAATTCTGCTACTACTTATATACTCAATATCAACAAAATGATTCTTTAGAATTCAAAATGAATATATCTAAAACTAATCTTGCTGCATTATTAAACGTAGAACGTCCAAGCTTATCTTTTGAAGTTAAAAAGCTTATTAGAGAAGGCGTAATTAAAAACAAAAATAAGGATTATACAATCCTTGATTTAAATAAAATCTTAAAAGAGATTTAAAAAATTGAACTGGCTCTAAAAAAGTAGACAGTTTTAAAAAAGGGGTAGCATTGTATCTACGCAGGTACAATCGCTACTCCTTTTATACTATCATAAGCTAAAGAAGGTGCTTATGATATGTCTTTTCTATTTTTGAATGGGCGAACCCTTAAGGGTTTAAGAATAACGCTACGCTTATTAGGTGGTACATTCCCCTATAACTCTTTTTATATTACTGTCAATTTAAATTTTACAATTGATACTGAAAAAATAAGTTTAAAAATTTTTTACATTTTTTTAGGATTTTGCTACATTATAGGTGAAGATAGATATATCCTCAAATGATTTATAATACAAAAAGGTGCCTCGCTACCATAAGTGCGAATAAAGGGTGGGAGTAATCCTAGCCTTTAATAATTATAAATGAGAATAACACTAAAAATTATTTAGTATCAAGAGCTAACAAAATTTATTATAAAAAAACGGTGTATAGGAATTCCCATACACCAATCTCTTACATATTCATATCTACTAAAATAGTACCACAATTTAAGCAACGGAATACACATAATTTGATAATTCCTTTTGCCATACCTTTTTTAATTTCTTTTAAAGTGTATCCATATTCATTATCTTCTAATAACATAGATACCTTTTCTGTGATACCAAGCTTATCCATTTCATCAAAATCAAGACATCCTAAGAATTCACAATAATCATCACAGTGTGCTAACCACTTCTCATTATATATTGCAAAATATCCAGGATTCTTTGTGATTAATTCTTCAAGCTTTTCAGGATTTGAAACCTTATCACATGCATCTGGATCAAAGAATGTTGCGTTTAACTTCTTTGCAGCATCACCTGATGCAATACAAGGTGCACAAATTCTTTTGATATCTCCATTACAATATGCAGGACCTGCATAAATAAATGTAGGTACAGTACCACAAACATCGCACTTATATTCATCATCATTATGGACGAATACCTTTGTACGATATGGATCTTTATTATATGTAAATAATTTTAAAGAGTTGATTTGTTCTTGTGTAGGAATAAATTCAACCTTTTTTTCTTTCTTATCTTTTTTTGGAAATCCAAACATAAAACCACCCCTAGTTTTCTTAAAAAAAAGTCAGTCAGTACTACATAATTTGCAACTGGCTGACTCATAAAGTCCCTATAGCTTTGCGTCACAAGATTACTCCTGCTTTGCCTATCGATTTTTTCCCAAGTCCAATGTGATTATAACATTATTTTATTTTTTTTCAACATTTTATAGGCTAAAAATATCTAGATATCCAATATAAAGCCTTTTCATTGATTACAATTTGAATTCTTTAATTAAATAATTAATAACCTTATCTATTATTTCCATAAGCTTCTTATTAATTTCTATATTATCATTATCAATTAATAATTGCTTGCAGGATTTCTTAGATATATCCATTAATACATCAATTATTGGTGATAACATAGCGCTATAATCTATATTTGATATTTCATATTTAGCACGTACTAATAAATATGTTTTAATACCCAGTGATAATGATATATAATCATATCCCATAGTATAATATAAATTCATTATGTAATCTTTATCTAAATTATTAGAATCAAGCCCATATGTTACAAGTAATGATAAATCTTTAGAATCCTTTGATGAAGAAATCTCTTTTAAGCTTCCTTCACTTATAAATCTTATAATTATAAGCTTTAAAGCATCTTTTATAACATCATCTTTCTTCTCTATTGTTCTTGATGATATTGCTTTAGTTATTTGATTAAATTCCTTAAATGAATTATTTAATCTCTTTTCATCATTATAAATTAATAATGATAATTTCTTTAATTCTTCATCATTAAATTCATATTTATATGTTTCATCAGAAATAATTAAAATACTAAATAATTCCTTTAAGAAATTATTCTTATCATTCTTAAAGAAATCTATTAAATCCTTAGCTAACATATCTTCAGTTAAATCTTTATTAAGCTTAGGATTCTTTTCTAATAAGTTATCTATTTCTTTATTAATATTATCGATTCTTTCATTGTATTTGTTTTGAGTATTTTCTTTTATCTTATTACTCATTTTTGCAAATACATTATATTTACCTACATTCTCATTCTTTTGGTTATTATCAACCTTTTCTTTAGAATATTTATTTTCAAGTAATAATCTATAATAAACTACTTCACTAAATACACTATCTAATAAAATTGCTCCTTCTTCTAATTTCATAACGTATCACCTCAAAATTTATTATATTATTAAAAAAATAATTATTCAATAAAATTAAAAAAACTAGATGCATATGCACCTAGCTTAAAATTCTAGTCTTTCGTATTCGAAATCTACTTTTTCTTCTTCATATTCTGTTTTAACAAAATATAATTTACCTACTCCTGCCTTATTTGCAGCAATAAGGTCAGATGTTTTATCTCCTATCGCAATAGATTTTACTGGATCAATATTAAAATCATGAATTGCATCTAAATACATACCTGGCATAGGCTTTCTACATCTACAATTATCACTATCCTTATGTGGACAGAAATATATAGAAGTTATTTCTATATCGTGTTTTTTAAATTCTTGCATCATATAAGAATTAATAGTATATACATCCTCTATCGGATATAAGCCTTTCGCAACTCCTGCTTGATTTGTAATTACTATAATTAAATATCCTAAATCATAAAATTTCTTAGTTAAATCAAATATAAATGGAGTAAATTTAAATTTATCAATTGTATGTACATGACCATAATCAATATTAATTATTCCATCTCTATCTAAGAATAAGGCTTTCTTCTTTTTAAAGTCATCTTGAGCTTTACTATAATCAGAAGGTATTCCTATATCTAAAAAATAGCTATTAGTCATATATGCAGTAATACCTAATTCTTTCATATATGGTGTAAAGAAATCAACTTCTAAAGAAAATTTATGTGGTAATTCAAATTTATCAAATATATTCTTTGGTAAGTAATATATACCACCATTAATATATCCTTTATCTACATGACGTTTTTCTTCAAAAGATTGGATAATAGAATCTTTGATTTTAACTTCACCATATCTATCGAAATCTTCCATGTATTTACAAGCGATAGATATTTTATTACTTTCTTTAATTTTATTAAAATCAACTTTAAATATAGTATCTCCATTTAATACAAATACCATATCATCTAAAGCAAGACTCATAGCCTTTTTAATTGCGCCACCAGTACCTAAGGATTCTTCTTCAATTGAATAAGAAATCTTCATATTCTTATAAGAATCCTTATAATAATCCATTATAACTTCTTTTTTATAGCCAACGCATAATATAACATGGTTAAAGTTATAATAATTAAGCTCATCTAATATGTAATTTAAGAATGGCTCACCATCAACAGGAGCCATAGGCTTTGGTACATCAGATACAACACTTCTTAGTCTTGTACCTAAGCCTCCTGCAAGTATAATAGCTTCCATATTATTCTCCAAAGAATTCTTCTTCTAATGCTAAACATATAGCATGATAAATTGGTAAATGTAATTCTTGTATTTTAAATGTTTCTGTTGCTGATGCTTTAATTGTAATATCAGAAATCATAGATAATTTAGAATCTTTTTTACCAGTAAGTGAAATAGTCTTTAATCCTAATGCATTTGCAACCTTTACTGCAGAAACACAGTTTAATGAATTACCTGATGTAGATATTGCTAAAAGACAATCTCCTTTTTTACCATATCCTAATACACCTTGTGCAAATACATTTGATGGTACTTGATCATTAGAATATGCAGTTGTTAATGCAACTTCACTTACTAATGATATTGCAGGAAGTCCCATTTCTAATGCATCAGAAATAGTATCATCTGCAATTTTTTCTCTTAATTCATTACTTATTGGTCTTTTAAGCTTAAATGATTTCATAAGCTCACCAACAATATGTAATGAATCTGATGCAGAACCACCATTTCCACAAACTAAAAGCTTACCACCATTTTTATACATTTTAATTAATAATTCAGTTGCTAATACAATATCGTTATAGCAAGGATTTAATTCAGGATATCGTTTAATTAATTCTTCAATTTTTAAATTTGCATTAGTCCTCATACTGCCTCCAAGACTTAGAACCAGAATCAACAAAGTCAACTGTCTTAACTAAGCCAAAGCCAAGCTTATTTAATGCTTGGATTAAATTAAATCTCTTACATGGATCACATAAAATCATCATAAATCCACCGCCACCAGCACCACTTATCTTACATGCCTTTGCGCCATTTTCAATTGCGTAATTATAAACCTCTTCAATTTTTGGGTTTGATATTACTGCAGAGGTTTTCTTCTTAGCCTCCCAGTTTGCAATTAAGCATTCAGCCATCATACCCATATCGGCCTTTAATACAGCTTCTTTCATTTTTCTTGTTTGATTCTTAATTTCAAACATCGCATCTAAGCTCTTCTTATTATCTAATGCCTTAGATTGTTCTTCAATAATCTTAGATGAATCATGACTTAATCCTGTATAAAACATAATTAATGATGATTCAATTTCGTTCTTTAACCAGCTCTTTAATCTTAATGGGTTTACAACAACATGATCCTCATCAAAAAATTCAATATAATTTAGGCCACCAAATGTTGCTGCATACTGATCTTGCATACCACCCTTGAATTTTAAATCATGACGTTCAATTTGATATGCAAGATTTGCAATATCATATTGACCAAGTGGTAATGATAACCACTCTTGGAATGCTTTTAAGATTGTTACAACCATAGTAGATGAAGTACCAAGTCCAGAACCAGACGGTGCCTCACTATATGTAACCATAGTAAATGATAAAGGCATTCCTCCATTAAAATCCTTAACAATTCTATTATAAATACCACAATGTAGTGGTAGTTTATCCTTATCTACTGGTAAGTTAGGTTGCGCATCAAATGATAAAGTTTGATTCATGTCTGGCGCAATAAAAGTAATCTTACCATCTTCTGTAGGCTTAATAGTACAATAAGAGTACATATTAATTGTTACATTAAGTACGCATCCTCCATATTCCTTAAGGAAAGGCATTACATCAGTGCCTCCTCCTGCTAAACCTAATCTTAGGGGTGTTTTACTTCTTATAATCACATTAACCAACTCCTATTAAAAAGTAAACTTTATAATTACATTATAACCATTATTTTTTTTAATTCAATTATAAAAAGATGGGCTTAGTTAAGCCCACTTTACAAAAACTTTAAAAAATTTATTTTTTATATTATTTTGTTATAAATTCTACTTCTTTTAATCTATCACTATCTGATTTAGCTAAAACATTTTGATAATCTAAATACATCATTTCTTTATCAATAGATTCATAATTTAATATCTTCTCTTTTATATCTTTAATATTAAATGGATCAAAGAATAACGCATGAGGATATAATTCATTTAAACACTTTAGGTTAGATGCAATAACTCTTGTCTTATATTTCATTGCCTCAAGTAAAGCATCTCCAAATCCCTCATAAAATGATGGATAAATTAACGCTAACGCATTTTGATATAAATACTCTAAATCATAATGTGTAACATAATCTAGTGATATAATCTTATCCTTATGACGTAGCTTCTTATATACCTTAGATGGTAGATGTCCAACAGATACTGTCATAGGATAATCAATATTATTATCATAAATTAAATCTAAAGCCTTTAATCCTGAATAAGTATTCTTAGTATATTTTGATGATGACACAAATAAGAAATAATTAGAATAAGTTAAATCTGTTGATGAAAAATCAGTAACCTTCTTTAATGGTGAATAAAATACTTCTAATTTATCCTCATTAATCTTAAATGTTTTAATAACATCTTCTTTTGTAGAATTAGAAACACATATAACCTTTTTAGCATTTTCTAAGTTATTCTTCATTCTATTAAATGTTTCTTTATACCAAATACCACTAAATCTCTTAAAAGCTCTATAAAAATATTTTAAATGACTTAAAAAACCTTCTTGATATAACAAATCATATTTATTATATTTTCCCTTCTTAGAAAATACTAATTCCTTTAAGGAATACATAGTAAAATAAAAATCTGTTTTATCTCCAAATTTATAAATATGTCCTATAGGTTGATATGGGAAATATACTCTATCATACTTTAATCCTACCTCTTCAACCTCTTTAAAATATTTTTTAGTATCTACTCTTGAATCTACATATTCAATTTTTTTAGCAAGCTTTAAGATACTATCTTCAACCTTAACATTTCTTAAAACAAGTAAAGCTACTTCAATACTATCATCTATATTATTCATTAAATATTCAAATGTAGATTTAGCATGATAATAAACTGATGAATATATATCCTCTTGAACATAAGATAAATCATATAAAATTTTCATTTTAAAACCTTCTTTTTATAGAAATTTTTCTTCTATTTTTAATGCATATTTCTTATGACTAAATTTATTATTTAATTCTTCTTTATTAATAGCACCTAAATTAGGTGATGCTTGTAATATTTTATCATGTAATGATTTACTATCAGATACAGTAAAGAATTCAACAGGAAGATTTTGATATACCTCTTTAAAAACATCTATATCAGATATAATTGGCTTTGTACCTAAATAAATAGATTCAAGTGGTGGTAAGCCAAATCCTTCATATAATGATGGTTGAATTAAGAATTTTGCTTTCTTAATTAAATTCTTTAATTCAATATCTCCTATATATCCTGTAAATACAATATTAGGATTTGATATATATTCATCAATATATGGATCCTTGTTTTTAAATGATTTACTATCACCAACAATATAAAGTTTTAAATCAATACCTTCTTTTGTAATCATATTAAATGCTTCAATTAAGGTTCTTAAGCCTTTATTCTTTTTTACATTACCAACAAAAATAATATAATTATCTTTATTTTCTATAATATCTTCATTATAAAAAGAACTAGAAACACCTGGGTAGATTGCGATAACCTTATCCTTATATTTAGGGAAATGGAAGCCAATTCTTTCTTTTGAGAAATTAGATACAGTATAGATATTTATACTTTTTTTCATACATCTTTTTAATAAGAACTTCTTAATAGACTTATCAACAAATCCTGAATTTACCTCAGGCATATCTAAGAATATAATATCATGTAATGTAGTATAAACCTTGCATTTAACAGTATATGGAATAATGAAATTAGGTGAATAAAAATAATCACATTCCTTAGTTATCTTAAATGCTTTATCAAAAAGACCTTTCTTTGAGAATGGACTCAAATCTGTATTTATGATTTTAGCTTTAGAATATTTTTTTAATAATTCTTCTTTTCCAAAAAGATAATATTCATTTTTATCATAATCAAGATTATCTAAAATACCAAATAAAAATCTTCCAATACCAGATAATCCATATCTTGCATCAATAGCTATTTTCATTCTTTATACTCCAAAAATAATTGATTAACTAAATCCTTAAATTTATCAAATGAGAATAATTCTTTATATCTATTATATCCATTATTTCCCATCTCTTCTCTTAGCTTAGGATCATTTCCAAGCTTTAAGATTGCATCTGACAATGCCTTAGAATCAGAATTTGGTGATTCTATTGCAGTAACACCATCAAGCGCAACATAATTAATACCAGATCCTTCTACAGTAAATGTTACTGCAGGCTTAGATGCTGCCTCAGCTTCAACTAGCGCAAGGCCAAAGCCTTCGTTTTTAGTAATTGATGGGAACGCAAAAATATCTGATGCTTTAATATATGATTTTAATTCATTATTATCCAAAAATCCTAAGAATGTAATCTTAGAATCATCTTTTGCAAGATCCTTTAATTCTTCTGTTAAAGGACCTTTTCCACCAATAAATATTTTATAATCATCAGATAAATATTTACTTGCTTCAACTAAGTATTTTAATCCCTTATATTCAACATGACGTCCAAAAGAGAATACTATCTTTTTTCCTTCATTTTCTTTTCTTATTTCATTTGCTCTATCAAGTATTTTTCCACTATAATCAGCTCTATAGTCAGGAATACATGATGGAATAGGTGTAACCTTTTCCTTATATTTTGATAAATATTTACTACCTTCTATATATTTTGGTGATGTTGATACAATCTTTGTTGCACGCTTTAATAGATATTGGCTTTGACGCTCAAAAAGCTTTGCAAGCTTCTTTTGCTTTGTAATATCCATATGCCACCATAATATAAAAATAATATTAGGGTTCTTCTTTAAATATTTAACTAAATAATGAGCTAAAAATGGGTTAGGATAATGGAATACAATAATATCTGGATTATATTCTTTCATTTCACACTTTAATAATTTCTTATAAGATAGACTTAAAGATTGTGATGCAATTTTCTTAAATTCACCACATTTAATAACCTTTATTCCATCTATTTCTTCTATAGAATCACCCTTCTCACCACGGAAGCAAATAACCTCTTCAGTAAAATCCTTATCAAGTGAATTTACTATATCTCTTGCGGTTTGTTCGATTCCACCGATATGTGGGTGGTAATAGTTAGGTATATGTAAGATTTTTTTCATACTAATCCCATCCTTTAAATAATACATATCTATTATACCATATATAAAATCATTATCAAAACACAAAAAGAAAAGCTATAGATTATATCTATAGCCATTACCATCTTTCCATTTCTTTTCTTCCATATGGAATCATTAAATAATTTGCATCATTATCAAGGGATGCCATACCTATTGCTAAAGGTATCATAAAATAATACATATGATATGTATTATCGATTAAACCATATAAATCAAGTGAAATATATGCAATTAAGAAATACCATAATGTATGTTTATCAAATAAAGTAATTCTTAAATACTTATCTGCCATATGTATTGTTAATGCTAAAAGTCCAAAAACACCACCTATAGCCATTGTTTCAAATATTAATGAATGGAATACCTGAGGTCCATATACCCAGTTATCAATAATACCTGATTCTTGTGGTTCAATATCACACGCAAATCCAGGTCCGAATAATACCTTATACCAAGATTCTCTTGTATATTCTCCTGCCATACTCCATAATTCAAATCTTCTATTTGAAATCTTAGAAACATCAATAGCTTCTCCCTCATTAATACCAGTACCAAATACTTTATTAAATAAGCTTTCTACTAAAGAGAATACTTTATTATGGAAAACAAGAACAAATAATACAACTAAACCAATCATTACATATACCATAATTCTAAAGGCTTTTTTATTTTCAGCCTTAAAGAATGTTAATATAACTAATGAAACAAATTCTAACGCAAATATTAAATATGCACCACGTGATGTTGTAATTAAAACGCCAATACCTGTAATCAATATTATTGCAACATATATAAGCATATCTAATACATTCTTCTTTTTAGCAAGAATATAGAATGTGAATGGTAAGCTAAAGCATAGCATTATACCAGCCTCATTACATAATCCCCATCCTAACCAGTAATATGCATCAAATACATTATCAATTTCACCATTCTTAAACTGTAACAATACACATACTAAGCATTCTAATGTAATAAGAATACTAAGGTATGACATTGTTTTTATAAACATTTGTTTAGATGATGATTTAATACCATTCGCAAAAATACAATAAATTAATAAATAACCTAAATCAGCAAAATATAATATATACCATGCTAAATCCATATGTTTTTCTACACCTAAATCATTATTAAAATAAGTAATATTAAATGCCCATATTATAGGAATTATTTCTGCGATGGCAAGTCCTATAAATCCTAATAATGATTTCATTTTAGAAAAATCTATTTTATTTTTAATAGTATGATATATTATTGCAGCACCAAATATAATAACACCTATAATTAAATCAATAGGTATAGATGCACCACTATCTACTTCATTTGCCATATTATAGATTAAATAAATAATAACAGGTATTAAATATTTTAAATCATTAAATACTAATATTAATACTACCGCAATTATAATTAATAAATCTAATCCAAGCATTAAAGGAATATTAGTAAGTGTACCTAAGGTCCATCCAATAAATGTTATAAAAGCTATTAATAAAATTAAAATATCATCAAAATGCTTATTTTTTGATAACATTTTTAACTTATCCCTAAAACTAAATAAAATATCAGGCATATATATTCTCCTAGAATCAATCTATAACAATTATATTAAAAATAATAAACTTTTACAATTATAACTTAGAATATTAATAATTGTATAGTAAGCATAACATTATTAATTAAAATTAATAAAGTATTGGTCTAAATTGGCTTATTTGTTTGTAATTTTATTTTATTATGTTAAAATATTGTTGTTATTTTAGGATGGAAGTGATAATTTGGTGAATAACGAAACGAAAGAAACAAATGAAGATAATTTAACATCTACACCTGGTAAAAAGGTTTATTCAAATTACATATTAAATGTAATATACCAAATTTTCACATTACTAGTACCACTTATCCTAACACCTTATCTATCAAGAGTATTAGGTGCTGATATGCTTGGTAAGTATTCATTTTCAAATTCATTAATGCAATACTTCTACTTAGTCGCATGCTTAGGATGTAATTATTATGCACAAAGAGAATTAATAAAATATCAAAATGATAAATATAAGCAATCTCAAGCTTTCTTTGAAATAATGATTTTAAGAGGAGCTGTCACATTAATTTGTTTTGGTGCGCAAGTAATTATGGCAGAGGTTGGAGTATTTGGTTCATATAAGGTTTTAATGCTTATATTATCATTAAATGTACTTGCTGTATTATTTGATGTAACATTTGTATTCCAAAGCCAAGAAAACTTTAAAACATTAGTATTAAGAAGCTTTATTGTAAAAATAATAGCTGTATTATTAATATTTTTACTTGTTAAAAAGCCATCAGATTTATGGTTATATTGTTTAATTAATAATGGTGGTGTATTATTAATTTCTTATATAATATTATGCTTTTACATGCCTAAATACATTACTAAAGTAAAACTAAAGGATATACACCCTATGCATCACTTTATGCCAATTATGGGTTTATTTATTCCTTCATTAGTAATGAGTCTTTATACAATATTAGATAAAACATTAATAGGTCTTTTAATACCTGGTACATATGAAGAACAAACAACTGTAATAAAAAATGGAGTTGGTGTTATAGAAACTGTTACTAAAAAGGTATCAGA
>CACZRY010000001.1 GCA_902783745.1 uncultured Erysipelotrichaceae bacterium | reverse complement strand
TGAAGATTCAAGAGAATATTATTTAAACCATGGTTATAATGATGACTTAGCTCCATTAACAAGCTTCCAAAGCGTTGGTAATCAAGCTGGCACAGTATTTAACGATGATCCTTATAGAATTGAAGCTGGTGGATATATGAAGTTCACAGTTCTATTCTGGCTTGAGGGTGAAGATCCTGATGAAGGATATTTCGGTGATAATATATATTCTGGTACAATTAAATTTGGTTTAACATTATCAGTAGATATGACAGTATAATTATTTATTAGTAATTGTCCTACATTTGTCTACGAAATAAAATTATAATGATTACTAGAAAAGGAGATGAGCACATGAAGTCTATGTCTAGAAAAATCATTTTAGCTGGCGGAGCATTAGTATTAACTGCTGCATGTGCCGTCACTGTAACATACGCTTGGTTCGCAAGAAACAATGTAGCGTGGATTGATGAATACGATTATAATGTAAAATCTTCAGCAGGAGTTTTAATTTCAACAGATGGAACACATTTTACTCAAAATGTTTCTAAATCTGAAATTAAAAAGGTAATTGAAGCATGGGCTGGAGAAGATGCAAATTATAGTGAATTAAAATATGGTCAATCAACACTTGGTACATACGAAAGTGGAGATATTACTATTGATGAAAATGGTTATCCTAAGATGTATACTGTAACACCTTCTGAAATTGAGATTCCAGAAGAGGAAAAAGACAACTACGATTATGATAACGTTTATGAAATGGTAATGGCTGATGCTTCGCATACTGATTATTTATCATTCGATTTATGGTTAAGATACGAAAATACAGCTAAGGCTTTAGAAGATTGTGATCTATATTTCGATATTGATACAACAATTTCTAGTGCTTATACTAATAAAGAAGAAAAATATAATATAGCATTAAATAATAAGTTAACACTAGTTGATGGCACAGAGCTTGATTCAGGTGATACAGTATCATATGATCCAGCTGATGCTATGAGAGTGTTAGTTACTAATGTAGATAATTCTGATGTAGTTTTATATGAACCTAGCCTAGGTTTAGGCTCTGCAGCAGTTGAAGGCGCAACTGATGATATCCACAATAAGGATAAGAATGCAATGTATACTTATTGGAATAGCATCCATGGTGATTCAGCATTCACTCAAGCTGCACATGATGGTAACGCATATACAGATACAGAAGAATCATTCCAGAAAAATCCAATCTCTACATTTAAATATGATAGTGAATATGAAAATCCAGTATCAAAATTAAATTTCAGAGATATACATTTAGTAATAACTGTATTTATGGAAGGCTGGGATGCTGACTATATTATTGGAACACCTAACGAAGCTTCAAGCTTCAAGGTAAATCTAGCATTTACCGTAAATAATCCTAACGAAGATAACGGGGATTAATAATTGATTTGGTATTAATACTCTAGTGAGTATTGATATATAGCAGTAAAAATTTATAGCAAGGGGGGTATTCATGAAACACTTAAGAAAACTGATAGTAGGCATTTCAACAGTGGCATTAACTGGTTTAAGCTTATTTTCAACTACTTATGCATGGTTCCAAATCAACTCTACAGCAGTTGTAAGTGGATTTGATTTCGATGTAACAGGTGGACTTGGATTTCAGGTTTCTGTAGATGGTACTCATTATTATCATAACTTATCATCATCTCAAATGAGAATGGCTATGGTTCATGGTTATAACAAGAACTATAAGTTCTCTAAGGATGGCAATTCATTAGAATATGCAGGACAACAAGTTACTGATGCAACAATCAATAAGATTATCGCAAATGATATATTGTTATATCCAGTAACTAGTGAAGATGGTAGAGTCTTAAAGAATCTATCTGGTTCAACAGTAAGTCCAATAGATGGAAGATATGTTCAGTTAAATTTATATTTTAAAGCAGTTTCTGATAAAGATACTGAAAAGCAAAAATATGCAATATATTTAACTGGAGATAAAGTAATAAGTTCTGGTATGAACGAAGGACAAATTGCAAGTGAAAATAACACTACTGATAAAACAGTAGCTGGTACTTATATCAGATCTAATGAAGTAGATCATGTCGAATTATTAGATGATATGAGACTTGTAACAAAGGATAATGTAGTTAAATCATTATCACAAGATAATTTTGACTATGTAAATGTTTATTCCTCAAATGCGATGAGATTTAGTATGACTTCAAGTACATATGTGCAAGAAGCATCAGTAGATGAAGATGATGAACCATTAACAACTACAGATACAACACAAACTGATGTAACTGATCCAGTAGGACCTATAGTTACAGAACCAGTTGTAACTGAACCAGAAAATGAAGAAGTAGTTACTGAAATTGAAAAAACTCTAATATATGAGTTAAATCAAGAAGGTACAGAAAATATCGCTGGTGAAGATGTTGAAGTCACTAACTTAGGTAGCTTTGCTACAACTTATGAAAATAGTAAAGTGTTTGCAGATGGAGATGAAGTAACAGAGCTTGAAAAAGCATATTGTGCTAATATCAATGCAATGTACACTTACTATAACAACATTAAGAAGAACGCAAAATTAACAGAAAAATTAATTGATTACAATGAAGATGACGTTCGTCTTAATACATTAAAGTACGCTGACATAACAAATGGTAATGGAAACAAACATGTAATTACTACAGTTGAGTCAGGCGGTGCAGTAAAACAGGTAACATGTAGATTTTGGCTGGAGGGTTGGGATGCCGACTGCTTCGATGGTCTGTCAAGTTCTATTAATGTACATCTACTATTTAACTCGACTAAGGTTTATAGTGGAGAATAAAAAAATTAGTCAAAAAATCTAAAAAAATAAAAAATAAAAGGAGAAAAAATTATGAGAAAATTAGGTTTAAAATTAGGTTTATCATGCGCAGCTTTAGCAGCTTGTGCAACAACATTAGTTTCAACAACATTCGCTTGGTATACTTCAAACGATACAGTTAAGGCTGAAGGTATTACAGGTAAGACAAATGAAAACGATGCAACATTATTACTAATCTCTGATTCTGCAAAGGTTGGTCAATGGGGTGCTAAAATTGATGTAGATACATCAGAAGTAACTTTAGATCCAGTTGCATATGCTGGTACAAAAGTTAAGACTAACAACTCTGCTTTAGATGCTGGTAAGTATTATACTTGGAATCCAACTGATAATAAGGAAGGTGGTGTAGTTACTGGTGGTACTGCATCTTCTAATGGATATATTTCATTCTATGTATATTTCAAGTCTGGTTCATCAGCTGATTTAAATGTTCAAGTAAAGAAGTTTGACTTAAGAAATACAACTACTGGTGCTTCTTTACCTACTAAGTCAGTTTTAGCTGCAGGTACAGGAGCTTCAACTAATACTTACTATGTAGATATGTTATATGCAACAAATGTTGTTGTAACAATTGGTAATGGCACAGAAGTTGCTGCAAGTGCTACAGCATCACCATTATTAGCAACTGAAGATGAAGCAACTAGAACAGCTTATTCTTGTGATTCAATTGCTGCAAAGACAACTGGTGAAAATGCTCCAGGTAAGGGTACAAATACAGGTGCTGATGCTAATGCACATACATATTATAATAAGGTTAAAAATACAGAAATTAGTGAAACACTTGTATCTTCAGAAGATAATTTAACTGATATTGCTACATTTGCAAAGGGTGATTATGTATTCGCTCTTTCTACAGGAGCTGGTGCTAACGCTGGTGGATTAGATAATATCTTAATGGTAAGATTCGATATTTATCTTGATGGTTGGGATAAGATGTGTTTCGATGCATGTCGTCAACAAACATTTGCATTAGATATGGAATTCCAAGGCATCGAAAAAGAATAATAACGGCTAAAATATAAAATAATTTTATATTTTATTAAGAAGGAGGAAAACAACCCGTGCGAGGTTTAAGCAAAAAGATAATAATTAGCTTACTAACTAGCGTAGTAGTTTTGATTACTATGATTGCCACTACTTTCGCATGGGTTGGTATCTTCACTTATGCTAGTGCTTCTAATTTTGAGATGAATCTTAAAATACAAGAAACTAAAGCTAATTATTATTTAACAATTTCAGGCAGTGGCAAAAATGGCACATTTGGTGAAGCTGTTGATACAATTGAAATAGAAAGACAAATTCTTAAGAATAGAAAAAACTCTAGTGAATATTCTTCATATATTGATAGCCAGGATGATAATTCAATAGAGACGATATTCTCTAAACTAACTTTAACACCTTTAACTACTACAGTAAGCGACAATAAGCTTACATCTTTCCAGGCTATTGATTACAAACAAAAAGATTATCTTAGTATGATTGATACTATTGGGTACTATAAATTTGATTTATATTTTTCTGTAGATACTAAAGAAGGTATTAATCTTGAAACAACTGAGATTAATGCGCCAATTTTAATGACAGAATTGGAGAATACTTTAGTTGGTACTTTAGCTGATTTCAACTTTTCTAATGGTAATCCATTTAACGGGTTAGAAGATAACCCTAAAAATACCATATTAAAGAGTTTACCTAACGTTTATACTGTAAATTCAGCTAATGCAATGAGGTTTGCTTTTGAAATTTTTAGTCCGCTTGACATAAATGCTGAATATAACGATAATGCTGAACCTAATGATTTGAAAATCTATCAAGGTGGTACACAAGAACCAGCATTAAGTGAAGACGGTTCATATAGTTTAGGTGGCATATTAGAAGAAGAAAGAAATACAGCTTTAAAAGAGCTTTTAGTTATTCGTCCATATTTAAAAAATAGTATTTACACAGGAAAAAAAGAATATTTTGAAGAATGTCTTTCAAACGCAGTCAACAGAGGCGTAAATGATTTAGAAATTACAAATGAAAACCGAGAAATTAGAGCGAAAGCTAGTAATTCAGAGTTAGAATCAGGTGATTTCTTAGGTGTTCATTCAGGAGTACAAACTAAAGTTAAAGTAACAGTTTACTTTTGGGCTGAGGGTTGGGATTCTGATTGTTTATTTGGTATTGATCAAAAACCAACAACACTTAACTTGACATTTACCGCTGATGAAGATATTTAACTCATAAATTATGACTTAAAAGCCATAAGGGAGACTTTATGGCTTTT